>JBFMDZ010000170.1 GCA_040753555.1 bacterium | reverse complement strand
ATTTATTCCCTTCATTTCTAAAAATTAGCCTTCCTGTCAATAGAAAATAACCACAATTTTAAAAAAGAGACCCTAATTTTCCCAAAAATCCTTTCTTTAGCTAAAAAGATATGGGTAAGTTTCAATTTAAAAAAATATTGACATAGGAGATTGTAAAATGTTATCCTTTTGATTTTATTAAAGAAAAAGATGTTAATGCCAAAAAAGGTTAAATATAGAAAGCAACAGAGGGGAACAATGGCGGGAAAAACAAAGGGGGGAGGGTTTCTTGTGTTTGGAGATTATGGCCTTGTTGCATTAGAGCCACATTGGATAACAGCAAGGCAGATTGAAGCCGCAAGGATTGCTATAACCCGTCATGTAAAAAGGGGCGGAAAGATGTGGATAAGGGTATTTCCAGATAAACCTGTAACAAAAAAACCCCTTGAAACAAGAATGGGAAAGGGAAAGGGTGCTGTTGATCATTGGGCGGCTGTTGTAAAGCCAGGAAGGATACTCTTTGAATTAACAGGCGTAGCAAAAGAGGTTGCACAGGAGGCTTTGCGTCTTGCATCTCATAAGCTTCCCATTGCAACAAGGATATTAGAGAGGGAATGAAGGCATCGGATTTAAGAGAATTTACTATGATAGAGCTTTTAAATAAAAGAAAGGAGTTTTCAGCTGAGCTTCTTAACCTTCGCCATCAAAAGGTAATAAGGCAGATTGAGAATCCAAGAAGGATAAGGGAGATAAAGAAAACAATTGCCCAGGTTAATACAATTATGAAAGAAAGGGAGCTTGGGATAAAGTCAGGAGGAGGAGATCGAGAGTCTTAAGAGTCAAATAAAATGAGAAAGGAAAGAGTAGGTGTTGTTGTTTCAGATAAGATGGATAAAACCGTTGTTATTGAGGGAGAAACAATCGTTAAGCATCCATTATACAAAAAGTATATCAGAAGAAAAAAGAAATATTATTGCCACAATGAAAAGAAAGCAAAAACAGGCGATAAGGTAAAAATTATAGAAACAAGGCCTCTTTCAAAGATGAAAAGATGGGCGGTTGTTGAGGTATTAAAATGATTCAACAGCAAACAATGTTAAGCGTGGCAGATAATTCTGGAGCAAGAAAGCTTATGTGTATGAAGATTCTTGGTGGTTCAAAGAGAAGATATGCAGGACTTGGCGATATAATTATTGGTGTTGTTAAAGAGGCTATCCCTACATCACCTATCAAACAAGGCTCAGTGGTTAAGGCTGTTGTTGTTAGAACAAGAAAGGAGCAAAGGAGAGACGATGGCTCATATATAAGGTTTGACACTAATTCAGCTATTATTATTGATAATGATGGAAATCCAAAGGCAACCCGTGTTTTTGGTCCTGTTGCAAGGGAATTAAGGCAGAAAAATTTTACAAAAATCATTACCCTTGCACCGGAGGTAGTATGAGTTTAAGGATAAAGAAAGACGATAAGGTATATGTTTTGACAGGAAAGGATAGGGGAAAGGAGGGAAAAATAATAAAGGTTTTTCATAAAAAAGAAAAGGTTCTTGTTGAGGGAATAAATAGGATAAAACGCCATACAAGACCAAACCAGGCAAATAGGCAGGGAGGAATTATTGAAAGGGAAGCACCTATTCATATTTCAAATGTAGCCCTTGTCTGCCCTAATTGCACAAGCCCTACGCGATTTTCTATTGGATATACAGGGAATAAAAATAAGATTAGAATATGCAAAAAATGCAAGGAGCCTATAGATAAGAAGGAATAAATGGGAGAGGTGGTAACAAAAATTAAGGTTTCACATCTTGCAAATAAAAAATTTGTAGAGATAGAAACCTTAGTAGATACGGGTGCAACATATACAGTCATTCCGTCTAAAATTCTTGAAGATCTAAACATTTCAAAGATAAGAAGGATCAATGTAGAGTTTGCTAATGGAGAGGTTGAAGAAAGGGATATGGGTGATGTGTATATAGAGCTAGAAAATGTAAGGGTTCCTAATCAGATAATTTTTGGAAAAGAAAAGGATGCAATTGTATTGGGATTGATTACCATTGAATCAGCTGGTATGACAGTTGATCCAATAAACAGAAAATTACTTTTTCTTCCAAAGATTCATTGTTACAAAAATGGCTAGATTAAAGGAAATTTATAAAGATAAAATAATTCCCCTTATGATGAAGGAGGATGGATATAAAAATCCTCTGGCTGTTCCAAGGCTTTCAAAAATTGTAGTAAATATAGGAACAGGGGATGCAACATCTGATTCAAAGCTCCTAGACAAGGCTGTTGATGAGCTTACCCTAATCTCTGGCCAGAAGGCTATAAAGAGAAAGGCAAAAAAATCAGAGGCAGGTTTTAAATTAAGAAAAGGAATGGCTATTGGATGTATGGTTACATTAAGAAGGGATAGGATGTATGAATTCCTTGATAGGCTTTTAAATATTGCCTTACCAAGGGTTCGTGATTTTAGGGGGTTGTCTCCTACATCATTTGATGGAAGGGGGAATTATACATTAGGGATAAAAGAGCAGATAATCTTTTCTGAAATAGATTACGATAAGGTTGAAAAAATAAGGGGAATGAATATAACATTTGTAACAACGGCAAGGAGTGATAGAAGCGCAAAGAGGTTATTAGAGCTTTTTGGCTTTCCATTTATAAAATAATATGGCAAAAAAATCATTGATATTAAAACAGAAAAGAGCACCAAAGTTTAAAACAAGGTTTTATAACAGATGCAGGTTATGCGGAAGACCAAGGGGTTTTCTTCGTGATTTTGGTATGTGTAGAATATGTTTTAGAAAATTGGCATCAAGCGGAAAAATCCCTGGTGTTATAAAGGCAAGCTGGTAAGATGAGTAAAAGTTTTGACCCAATAGCTGATATGCTTACAAAGATAAGAAATGGTCAAAAGGCAGGTCATTCCCATGTTGACATTCCTTCCTCTAATATAAAAATACAGATAGCAACAATTTTTAAGGATGAAGGGTATATAAAGGGATGGAAGGTAATAGAAGACAAGATTCAGGGGATTTTAAGGGTATTTTTAAGGTATTCAGAGGATAAAGAGCCTATAATTACAGGCATTAAGAGAATAAGCAAACCGGGAAGAAGGGTATATGTTGGGAATAAGGATATTCCAAAGGTATTGGGAGGAAAGGGAAGGGCTATCCTCACAACACCCTATGGTGTAATGACAGATAGAGAAGCAACAAAACGCTCTATTGGAGGAGAGGTTATTTGTTATGTGTGGTAATCTTAAAAACAAGGAGGTAAAAAGATGAAGAAAGAATTATTTTTTGGGATAGCCATTTTAATATTGGCTGGTTGTTGCCCTCCTAAAAAGGAGGAAAATGTTGTAAAAATAGCCCTGGTCTGTCCATTGACAGGCGATTTGGCAGCAATGGGACAGGGGATGAAAAGGGGAGCAGAGATGGCTATTGAGGAAACAGAGGGTAAATTTGAGCTTGTCTGTTTTGATGACAGGGCAGACCCAAAGGAGGCTGTTAATGTAGCATCTCAAATTATATCAGACCCTAATATTTATGGCGTTGTTGGACATCTAAATTCTGGATGTTCAATCCCTGCATCTAAAATTTATGCAAAGAAAAACCTTATAATGATTAGCCCAGCATCTACAAATCCAAAGCTAACCCTTCAAGGGCTCCCAAATGTTTTTAGGGTCTGTACAACAGACGATGTCCAGGGAAGCTTTGGAGCAGATTTTATGATAAATAAGCTGGGTATTAAGAATGTTGCTATAATCCATGATAAAACAGCGTATGGACAGGGTTTGGCAGAGGAATTTAAGAAAAAATTTGAAGAAAACAAGGGGACAATTCTTTCATTTGATGGAATAAATATAGCAGATAAGGATTTTAAAGCCCTTTTGATTTCAATAAAGGATAAAAAGCCAGAAGCTATTTATTTTGGTGGTGTCTATGGTGAGGGTGGCTTAATTTCAAAGCAGGCAAAAGAGCTTGGTTTAAATGTTCCTTTAATTGGAGGCGATGGCCTTTTTAGCCCAGAATATATAAAGATTGCAGGAAGTGCGGGAGAGGGAGATTTTATAACAATGGTTGGTGTTGGAATAGAGAATATACAGGAAGCACAAGGTTTTTTGGAAAGATTTAAAAACAAATATCCAAATGTAGAAAGTCAGCCATATGACCATTATACCTATGAGGCGGTTAATATAATCATATCTGCAATTTCTAATTCTGGTCTTGATAACGCAAAAGTCATTAAGTGGGTAAAAAATATTAGTTATCAAGGGATTTTAGGGGAAACAAAATTTGACGAAAAGGGAGATACCCTAAATAAGGCTATTAGTGTTTATAAGGTAGAGGGAGAAAAATTTGTATTGATTAAGGAATAGGGTAAAAGAGCAATTATGGATGGTATGTGTTTAGCTAATTTTAAGGAAAGCAATGAAGGAAAGTGTGGAAGCGCTTAAAGCTCGGAAGCAAGAAAGCTTTTGGTTAGCCCTTCCGTTCTTTAAGCTCCTCCGTTCTATTTTGAATTTCTTCAGAGAGGAATAATGTTTATCTCACAGCTTTTAAATGGCGTAACATTAGGAGGCATTTATGCCCTTCTGGCATTGGGCTATACAATGGTCTATGGAATCCTCTTAATGATTAACTTTGCCCATTCTG
>JBFMDZ010000169.1 GCA_040753555.1 bacterium | reverse complement strand
AAGGGGGCTCGGGGGAAAACATAAATAAAATGCAAAACTTAAAACGCAAAACGCAAAACTGTGGTAAGGATTTAAAAAAATGGCAAAAAATTTGTTTGATAGCCCTCTGAACACCCCGTCTGCTGACGCAGACACCCCTCTAGGGGTGGCAGACCGTAAGGTCTGACCGGCGTAGTAAGAAGGTAATGTAAGATGAAGAAGCTATTGGCTTTAGAGGTACAGGATGGAAGTAAAAAAATTTGTTTGACAAAATATAAAAACAAACAATATCATATAAATTATGATAAAAATTATCAGAGAGGTGATGTAAAATGTTGAAACAAACATTAAGAAACAAAGGGATAGCTTGCCTAATGGTATTAGGCTTGCTGGGAAGTATGGGATGGATTGCCTCAGCTCAAGGGGCTTGGTGGCAGTTCTGGAAGAATTGGGGAGAAAAGAAAGAGGCACAAGCTGTAACTGTAAGCAATGAACAGCTAACAACTAATCAAACAGCAGAGAAAAAAGGCGTTCATATTCTGCCTGCAGAGGGGACGAAAACTAAAGGATCATTGGAGACATGGAGTGAAGAATTGAGTGAAATAGATGCTAAAATTAAAATGGAAGAAAAAGAGATAGCAAAGATGATGGATAAAATGAAATCCAAATCAACAGATTCCCTTATAGATATGTTGTCTAAGGATCGTAAAACCAAAGACATAGAAAAGAAAGAAGTAAGAGAGAAGGTGGCGGCTATAAGGATGTTGGAAGGGAGGATGAGGGGTGAGAAAGAGAAAAAATCGGAGATAATAGGAACTTTTTATAATCTGGGTATAATTAAGGATAAAGAGATTAAAAGAGAGGTTTATTTTATTCTTCGCAGGATTCAATTGGAAGAGAAGATAAAATATGCTTCTACAAATTCCCTTATTCAAACCCTTTTTGATAAAACTAAGAAGATAGAAGAAAGAATAGAGGCAATAAATGTTTTAGGATTAGAAAGAGAGGATAAAGCAAAAATAGTGCCAGCCCTTACGAAAGCCTTAGAAGATGAAAACAAAAGAATTCAAATGTTTGCTGCTCTTGGGTTATACAAGTTAGGAGAGAATTCAATTGCATTACCTGTTTTAGATAGATTTTTAAAAGACGGAGGAAAAGATGCAGAGTACATAATATCTGGGGTTAATGGTTTGGTAATTACTTATGAAGAGGGACCTCATTTTTATACAACACGCGGATTATATAATAAAGAAGGTGCAAGAATTCTTTTAAAAAGAGCTTTAAATTATAGTGAGTCAATTCGTTTTCGAGCTATAATGCATTTATATTACTTAGAAGAAGAAATTGTTTATCAAGCTCTTATTAAATTTTTAACAGAGGCTAAAGATCCGAGTTTAAAACGAAGGGCTTTAGGACTCGTTTCAATCAAAGACGAAAAAATGTTAGAGGTTGTTAAAAAATTATCAAAAGATAAGGATGAGGAAATAAAGGAACAAGCTAATAAAGTTTTAGAAAAGTATTATAAAAATAAAGGAGAAGAAAAATGAAGTTTAAGATATTTCGAGCAATCGTGGTATTAAGCCTATTTCTGCAATCATTCTGTGTATTTGCCTATGATAGACAGCAAGCCGTGAAGTATGCTGATAAGTGGACAAGCAATATTGATGGTGAAAAACGAAATCCAGCTTATCACGATTATAGTGATGATGATGGTGATTGCAGCAATTATATCTCTCAATGTCTCAGAGATGGCAAGATTAGATTTGATTCAAAGCAGGGATATGTTGATGATAAGGGATGTTTAATTAGGGCGGGTGAGCTTCCTGGTGCTTTAAGGGGCTATCATGGCGTATCTGTCGAAAGCACTATAGCACCAGATGCACCGTGGCCTGATGGAGATTATCATCTTCCCTCCTTTGCTAAAAAAGGGGATGTAATCTCTCTTTCAGTGCCAAACAAGTCTTATTTTCATTCGGCGATATTGGTAGAGGTATCAGGGGATAAAGGGAAGATTGATTGTCATACCAATGATCGCAAGCATTTTGATATAGACTGGTGGGGGGCTACAGGCGACTTACCAGAACCAGGTGGATACTACGATCTAAATCACAATGGAAATCCAGACAAAGGAGAATTCCCCATCAGCCTCACCATCCTCCACATCCCCGACTCTCCCATAGTAAAAAGAATAACATTGACCCAGGAAGGTAAAACAATCTATAAGGCACATCAAGACCCTAATGCAAAAGCTCAGCCAATAGTGGATATTTCTAAACCAGCCAAGCCTGGAGAGGTGAAGGTTGAGATAATATTTGATACAACAATGGAAACAGAGAATCTGCCAGTAGTAACATTTGGCAAAGCTTCACCATATAATGCCCATACGGTTGAACCAGATAAAGGCCTTTTTGATTTATTCAGCCCATGGAAAAAGACAAATTATGACAATGACACCTGGAAAGGCAAATTTACTATTCCGAAAGACAAACCAGAAGAATACGATGGAACGAATACGATAAGCATATTTGCCAGAGGTGAAGATAAAAGTAAGTTGGATAAAGATGAGGATTTATTGGTTTATAACGCTGGCACTGATATTCTTCACCAATTTACCCTTGACACCACCCCCTCCAAGCCAAAGAAAACAAAAGTTCTTAAAGGGAAGAAGGATATTAGTGGAAACATTGTTGATGCCACCACTGTATATTCCAAAGACTATGAAACAAACCAGATAACCAGCAAGCCAATGGTTGATGAGGGAAGCTACTTTGTTGAGATTACCTTTGATGAATCCTTAGATACAGAAATTCCCTTAAATGTATCTTTTACAGGAAGCAATCACCCTGTTTCATTCTTATCCTGGTCAAATACCAACACAACCTGGTATGGTGAGTTTGTTATTCCAAGGAATTCAGAATACCAAGGAACGCATACCTTAAGCATAAGCGATGCCACAGATTTAGCAGGAAATACCTTTGATTCTGACCCAACAACAGAACAAATAGACCCAGATACAAGCAATCAATTCTATGTCTTCCTTACCGATGCCCTTTATGTTTTATTAGACACTTCTGCAACAATCTTTAATCCACATTCCTTTAATTTATTGAATATAGAGAAAAGGGAGTCTATAAATATATCAGGTAAGACAACGAGTATAGCAGGTCCTAAGTTCTTTCCTGATGGAGAATACTTTGCATATATTACAAATATTTCAACTACATGTAATTTTGAGATAATAAAGACAACGCTTGATATGACAGACGAGAAGAATCTTACAAACTCTTTAATGAATGAATATTATTATGTAATAAGCAATGATGGAAAGAAGATATTTTTTGATAGAAGGGATACTTTTGACCCATATTCATCAAGATACTGTAATATATTTGTTTTAGACCTTGAAAAAGGGACAGAGACAAATCTTACAAATACACCTGATAAAATACAAATTGTCTCTGATATTTCCCCTGATGACAAAAAGCTTTTATATAAATCCTGGATAACTTCAGATTTGCCAAAACCTGAGGGCATCTGGATAATGAATACAGATGGAAGCGATAAGAGAAGGTTGGTTGATTGGTGTATAAGGGTTAATGATAACCTATGGTATACCTCCCCTGATTGTACTATCTTTTCTCCACTTGGAGGAAAGGTATTCTTCACAATGGAGGTTTCAGAGAGGATATCTGAACAAGAAACCCTTGTTAATACAGAGGTCTTTTCCATAGAGGAAAATGGAGAAAACTTAACAAGATTAACATTTACAAATGATGTTAATGAAGAGATTATTAGCGATATATCCCCTGATGGAAAAAGGTTGTTGCTTGTAAATTATAACAAGAAGACAGATGAATGTTTAGACCTAAGCATTATGAACACAGACGGAACAGGAATGACAAAACTAACCAAAGACCCTCCTACCTCACAGGAAAATTTTGGTGTATTTTTAAATGATGGAAGAATTATTCTAGGCTCAAATAGGGCAAATTCTGGTGTTTATGACCTCTATCTCCTTGATGGAGTAGGAGGAGATTTAATAAGACTTACTGAGGTTTCCTCTCCTTATAGTGTTAGGGGGGCTGTAATAAGACCAATAGGAACACAAACCTTTGGAAACCTTAAGGGAAGAATAGGCTCAACAACAGGAACATTAGAGGGTGTAATGGTTGAGGTATTAAAGGATGATGTTGTGATAAGAAGGGATATGACCAACAAGGATGGAATATTTAACATAGAAAATGTAAAAACAGGAATATACACGGTAAAAACAGAACTACCAGGCTATTCCCTTGGGATTAAGACAATTACCATTGAAAAAGACAAGACAACAGAAATCCAACTTACCCTAAACCCAATAGGAGAAACAGGAGGAAAGGTTGCCGTAGTAAAGGATGATGGAATATGGCAGGAGAATGCAGATGGAACAAACCCAAGAAAGCTATGGGAGGATGGAAGCATAACCGATGTCTGCCTTTCAGAGGATGGGAATAAAATTCTTTATTGTTCAAACAAAGAGGGAAATTATGACATTTACCTTCTTGATATTCCGAGCTTAATGCTTGTAACATTTCATAGCCCAGAAGATGAGATATCTGCAAGATTTGCACCAGATGAAAGAATACTATTTGTAAGGGCTGGATATGATAGCCACTACATCTGGA
>JBFMDZ010000168.1 GCA_040753555.1 bacterium | reverse complement strand
TAATATATCGGCATTTTTTCCTTTTTTTTAAAGATAAAATTTTAGTTTTTCTCTTTTTGAATAAAATAAAGTGTTAAAAACCTAAGCAGGATTTGTTTCTACAAACTTATGGGTAAGTTCCAGTTTTAATATCAACGGGCGGGCAAAACCCTGCACATCCGTTGACCCCCTTTTTATTATATACCCAATATCTAATCAGTAAAAATAGGGTAATTTGACCGCAAGTTTTTGGAGAAAAATCTGTCTAAATATTATAGATGTATCGCTGGAGGAAATAATTTATGGAACCAGGCTCTATTCAATATAAACTAAGAGTTCCTTTTACCTTACTTGCTTTTTTGTTTGTGGTTATCCACTTTGTCTTTCTTGTGTGTTATTTTGAACCTGCCATTTCAACACCTGATGCCCAAGGATACTTTGTCCAGGCAAAGTTAATAGCCAAACAGGGAAGAACATATCTTGAGCCAGAATCAATATTACAGTATATCGGTCCCCATTGGCGTCATACAAGTAACAACCGTTATTTTGCCACATTCCCCCCAGGCTTACCCCTGATACTTGCAATCGTTTATAAGATTTTTGGGCCAAAAGCGGCGTTATTACTTAATCCCCTGATGGCTTCTTTATCTTTAGTGGGATTATTTCTGTTGTGCCGATTGTGGCTTGGTGAAAGCTGGGCTTTACTTGCTATAGCGCTGATGGCGATTAATCCCTTTGCCAACGAACATGCACTTTTTGGTGATTCTCATACGGCAGTAGTCTTTTTTCTCATCTGGGCACTGTTCTTCCTCTTTCAATGGGAAAAGACACATTCTCCTTGGTTAGCCTTTATTACGGGTCTGTTTATTGGGGTTATTCCTACCATTCGCTATCCAGAGGTATTATTCTGTTTTGCTTTTGGAGTCTTTGTTTTACTCCATCTTCAGCGTGATAAGGTATTTTGGCACTCGCTTATTGCTGGCGCGATTGGTGCCTTAATTCCCTTAGGTATCTTATGTATTCGCAACCAAATAGTCTTTGGTGTATTCTGGAAAACAGGTTATACTATCTTAAGGGGAGCAGATGCTTTTTTTGCCTGGAACTACTTTGTGGATAATTCGCTTCCCTATTTGCAAAAGATTATGAGTGAAGGATGTGGTTTAATATTTGGCCTTGGAGTTATCGGCATTACTACCTTATGTGCTCGTTATCACACATGGAAACAAGGCATGCTATTTGCTCTACTTGTCCTACCTATCACATCGGTATATATGTCCTATTATTGGAAGCCTGATCCTCAATCGATGCGATACCTGCTTCCCACATTTCCTATTTATACAATTGCAGGTGTATGGCTCTTGCGCCAGATTAGTGAAGATCGCCGTTTATCAGCCTGGGCCAGTTCTATTGTGCTCCTTCTGATTACTATCTTTTGGGGGCTTCCCCAGTCGCTCTCTTCTATGCGCTACCTAAAGAAGCAAAATGGAGTTCTTGCAGAGGTGACAAATGTAGTAGAAAGGTATATTTCTGCTGGCAGTATCTTGATAACCAATGAAGGAATTAGCCAGCACCTTGACTTTATCGGTCATTGGCGACTAGTTGACGCCTCTGTTTTGAATTCTTTATATCAAAGACCTCCACGAATGTTTGCTCAAAGCCACAATATCGCCCCACCAAACGCATACAGGAACATTGAGGCCGGTCTAAAATATGGAAACCTCGCCGGCTCGGGACTTATAGATCTCTTCTTAGACGATGTCTGGCAATGGGCTAAGATGAGTAGAAAAGCAGTATACTTGATTGCCAAAGAAAAACAAATCAATGCCCTTAAATGGCACTTATTGCCAGAGGATAGATTGGTAACTATAGCCGAGATTAAGATTCCCATAGGAAGCCCCAGCCGTAGTAATGCACAGGAGAGATTGAGGCCAGAAGGACCAATGGGTCCTGACCAAATATTTGATTTTAGATGGGGCAAAGAGAGATTATTCCTTATCAAGTGGATACGGAAGTTTCCAGATAAAAGATATAAACAAAAGGGAGGTCTTCTGTCTTTAGGTGGAGCAGTTTCTGATTCAAAAAATCGTTGATCGGGATGAAGATGCCTTTGAACAATTGGTTAAAGAGTATCGGCATTCTGTTTTAAATACAATCTATCGTTATATTGGAGATTCTGCTGAGGCGCAAGACATTGCTCAGGAGGTTTTTATAAAGGTATGGCAACATGCCAAGAATTTCAGAGGGGAATCTAGGTTTTCAACATGGCTCTATAGAATCGTAGTTAATCAATGCCTTAACTACCGGGCTAAAAAAAGAGAGAGTCTTCCAATCTTAGAGAACACAATAAGTTCAAATTCGGATGTAAGTTTTGAAGATGAGGAAGAGAAAGTAGCTATAAAAAAAGCAGTGAATGAGCTACCAGAGAGGCAAAGGATTGCCTTAATCCTTTCAAAATTTGAGGGCAAATCTTACAAAGAGATAGCCCAAATTATGAAGGTATCTTTATCATCCGTTGAATCTTTGATCTTTAGGGCAAGAGAGAATTTGAGAGAGAAACTCCTTCCCTTAATAAAAAAATGAAATCTGACCGCAAGTTTTTGGAGAAAAATTTGTCTAAATAATATAAGAAGTGAAAATGAAATGAAACACATAAGTAAAAGAAAGCTCTCTGCCTTTTTGGATGGTGAAGTCTGCAAAGAAGAAAAGCACCGTATTTCAGAGCATGTGAAATCTTGTGCCTCTTGCCAAAAGGAGGTAGATAGGCTATCTTATGTATCACATTCTCTTGATGCTATGGAAGAGGTACAGGCCTCTCCATATTTTATGCTCAATTTGAAACAGAAGATTATAGAAAGAGAATCAAAAAGGGCTATTCGTCTATGGTTTTTGGAGGAAATAAATCGTGTTCTTATACCTGTTTTGGAGGGAATGAATCGTATTCTTATACCTGCGGGTGCAACCGCACTCTTTCTTGTTTCTCTGCTATGTGGTAGTTATTTAGGAACATCTATTTACCAGATAAAGGGGCTAAAGGTATTGCCGACAAGAGAGGGGTTTGACAATTTCTTTAGCATTACCCTTTTTGATAACTTCCCTGAAGGTTCATTGGGTAATGCCTATGCCCTTCTTTCAATGGAAGGTGAAAGACAATGAAGGTGAAGATTCTTATTGGATTTCTCATTATTTCTGTGGGTATAAATATCGGGATGATAATATCCATTGTTCATCATGAGCAAAACAAGAAAAGATTTAAAGAGGGGATTCCCTTTGAACCCGGGCTACCGCCTGGGCCATCCCCAGATATTGTGAAAAGGCAACTTAGACTCAACCCAGAGCAGATTGATAAAATACAGAAGATGCGTGAACAGACACATCTAAAGATTCTTCCTATAATTAAAGAATTGAATGCAAGAAGAAGTCAACTCATAAGTTTATTGAAAACAGAGTCTGAACCGAGCAAGGCAAGCTTAGATAGTATCTTTAAAGACATTGCCAGCTTACAAGCAAAGATTGAAGGCTGTGTCTTTGATGATATTCTTCATCAGACAAAGGAGGTGTTTTCGCCAGAGCAAAAGCAACGATTCCTTAAACTTTTGGAGGGAAGATTGTCTAAGATGAGCCTCCATGGATGGTCTTCCTCTAAGAACTCGGCATTAACAAGACATATAGAAGGAGGGTCTGTTCGGTTCTATAATGACCTGAAGAGACCCTCAAAAAAATAGGAGGTGTCAAGATGGGTATTGACGCAATGAGATCAGTAGGATCAAGTGTGGCCATACAGGGTTTTCCTGATGCGGGTCATAGAAGACCAAAGTTACCTGAATTTCTCTCCTTCCTTGGAGCGGATGGGGTAGATTTGAGTGCGGCGGGGAAACTCTTAAGTGCGATGTCTAATATGACGGGAAAAGACAAGGTTCAAATGAAGGCCTTTAGAGAAGAGATGCATCAGGCAATGATGTCTGGGAATTTTGATGTGGAAAAGATGGCAGAAAGGGCTCCCAATGTATTAAAGACATTTGCCAAAGAAAATGGGATTGATCTAAAAGATACACTCAACACACTTACCGAATTAAGAAAAATGGGGCCTCCTCCACTTTCAGGTGAAGGTGGTCCTCAAGGCAAAGGTGGTCCTCCCCAAAGTGGTCCCCAAGGTGGTCCCCAAGAAAGTGAAAGTATGATAGCGAGAGGAGAAGATGTAGTCCTTCGGGCAATAATAGAAATGATGGAAAATAGATAGATATAGCGGAAATGACTCAAAAGCCTCAAGCTCTTAGGGAGTTGTTGATGAATACGCTTAAAACGCATATCCCCTATTGGAGCCCCCGCAATTTGTTAATACCCGCTCTTAAGGACTGAGAAATAAAAGGATTGCTGGACGAGGGATTAACTTTGCCCGACTGACCCACAAGAGATTTACATTTAACTGGTCAGAATGGGGATGAAAAACTCCAAAGAATTGATGACTTTTACCCTGCCTTATGATATACTTATTATGATGTGGAAAGGGATAAAAGATAGTTTCTTATATACCGAAAGGTGGGCTAAAATTGCCCATAGGAGGTAAAAAAATGAGTGTGCCAAGCAAAGCGTATTGGTTCTTGTTGGTGAAAGTCCAATCTTTAAGCAAAGGTTAGCCACTAGCCCAATACTTAATTCCACATTTAGGGAGGTAACAAACTAAATGATGCTGGA
>JBFMDZ010000167.1 GCA_040753555.1 bacterium | reverse complement strand
ATTTGAGACAAAATCCATCCTTCTTTTGGAATGACAATAACATGAACATGATTCGGCATAATTACATATTTATCCAAATAATATCGTTCATTATTAAAATGCATAAGTGCACTTTCAACAATTTGTTTGCAATCAGAATTTGCTAATACACACGACCCATAATTATTATCCAATAATTCATCGTATCTTTTTGAAAAAAGACGATAATATTCTATTTGTGTATTCTTATCTAATTTACACAAGTCTGATGTATTTTCTATTCTATTTTCTTTAAGCCAATTTTCTCTTTCCTGCCTAATGTTTTCAGCAACATCTTTAGGAATGGAATCATACAACCTAAATGTAACAAAATATGCCTTGTCCCCTTGTTCCCAATGTGGTAAATTACGACTTTTAATACTTATGGGTTCGTCTGAAGCAAAATAGATATTGTCACTCAACCAGGATGGTTGAGTTACTGTATCACAAGCATCCTGCTTGTGTTCATTATCGCTCAACCAGGATGGTTGAGTTACTATATAATTCGTTAAAACATTCCTTGCTTTGACAATTTCCAGCATCATTCCAACCGGGAATGCACCAGAACCAACTGCAGGGTCGCAAACTCTGATATTCGCTAATTTATCATCTATCAATTTGGCATTATTCTTTATACTTTCAGGCATTTTGCTTTTTATGGTTGTGCTTTTCTGTTTTCCAGATTTTATATCTTTTTCCTTTCGTAAAGCAGTTTCCTCATTTTCAATAATGTGCTCTCCATATTTGATAAACAATTCAATATCTGCCTTAGTTATCTTATCTTCAAGTTCAGTCCCAAGATAGTTTATTAAACTCTCTTGGCACATATAATGGACGATTTCACGAGGGGTATAATAAGCACCCTGTCCTTTACGCAGGTTTTCTTCAATCAGGTTTTCAAAGACCTTACCGAGTAATTCTGGGTCAAGGGCAACCTCTTTTTCAAGGGGTTCATCTTCACAAACTGTAAAATTAAAACAGTCAAAAACATCAAGGATACCACTGCCAATATCTCCCTCTTTTGTTTTTTCCTGGTTAGAAAATAACCCATTGGGGATTATTATGTCTGTTTGTTTCCAAGCGTAGTTTGGTTCAAAAAGACCACCATTTAAGAATGGTATCCGGCAGTCAAAATCTTTTGAATAACTTGGGTCTGCCTCATCTGTTCTTGGATTATTAAGGGTATCATAAAACAGAAATTTCAAATAGTCGTTAAAGAAGTTTGCTGTATCACAAGCATCTTGCTTGTGGTTTTTATTGCTCAATCTGGAAGATTGAGTTACTTTAAACAAGGAACGCAAGAAATTCCTATCACCATCTCCCCATTTTTTGTCTTTTGGAACACCAAGCCAGCCCTTTTTCTGTAAAAAATAGAGAAAAACAATCTGTCCCAATAATTTTTTGGAGAAATCAACTATGCTGACTTTTTTCTTCTCAAATTCTTCTTTTATGTTTTTATCTTTTTCAACAATCCTATCCATTGAACCCTTTAATCGCAGATAAAGCTTAAGGTATTTATTAAGGAATTCTTTGGCAACCTTTTCAACACTAAATGCCATTTCAATCTGGTCTAATGTTGGATTATTTGCTACCATTAAAATAGGCAGTAGTTGCTGTTGAGCGGTATGATTTGGTTCATTCTTACCCACCAGAAATGAATATCTTTTGGCAGGGGTGAATTCCTCTTCGGCTTTTGGTCTGCCGGTCTTAGTCTGGGTAAGTTTGTATTCCATTTTAACCAGAGAGAAACGCCAATCCTCAAGTCCTGGTGAAACAAAAGCTACAACCGCCGCATCCTTCTCTATAGGAGAACCATATTTACCCATTAGATAACCAGCGACAAAATTTCTTTGCATGGTTCTTGCCCGCTCAATAGAGGTTTCTTTGTTAAGATAAACTATCAGTATATCAATCCGTTTATCCTCTGTGGTATATTTACCAATGCGTTCATATTTGCTAAGATACGGCTTAAAGGTATCGGGTATAAACTGCCCAGAATATTCAAAAGGTTCTGGTGAAATCCGATTAAATAGATTCTTTGCAAAATAAACAAACCTTTCTTTTTCAAAGGGCTTTTCAAATGTTTCTCTAATAAGATTAATAGCAGATTGTTTATCCATCATTATTTTATCACCTCCCAGTAACCGCCTTTATCCGGACCAACTCGATGAATAATCCCTTTTTCTTTTAATTGATTAAGATTAAATTTAACTCCGTCCTCAGTAATTCCTACTATGTTGGCTAATTCCTTTCTACTAATATAAGGATTTTGTTTGATAACCTCTAATATTTTCTGGGTAGTTTTCTGGGTAGTTTTCTGGGTAGTTTTCTGGGTAGTTTTCTGGGTAGTTTCTTCGCCTTTTTCTGAGGTATGCCAGTAACCGCCTTTATCCGGACCAACTCGATGAATAATCCCTTTTTCTTTTAATTGATTAAGATTAAATTTAACTCCGTCCTCAGTAATTCCTACTATGTTGGCTAATTCCTTTCTACTAATATAAGGATTTTGTTTGATAACCTCTAATATTTTCTGGGTAGTTTTCTGGGTAATTTTCTGGATAGTTTTCTGGGTAGTTTTTACACTTTCTTCTGAGGTATGTTTTAAAGCATATTCTGGCTTTCTATAAAAAATAGCACGGAAAAATGTATCAGACTCAAAAACAGGTTCTTTCAATCCTGACTTTGCCATAAGTTCCTGCATTCTGCCAATTCCGGAGCCAACTCTTTCAACCTTTTCCATCCGATGAAATAAATCCGCTATGATAGGATTGCGTCTCACCGATTCTTTCCCAAAATTAGTTTTGTCAATACCAACGGGAAGTCCACCTGGATTTACAATCTCTACTCTGTCATCAAATACATTGACAGATATGTTCGTTCCCCGCATGCTATAATCCCGATGGATGATTGCATTGACAACTGCTTCACGTAACGCATCAATGGGAATTTCATAGATGTCATACCTGTTTACGCCGCGTATTTCACTTCGCACATTGAGATGTTTCTGAAGAAATAATATTGACTCATTAAACTGTGACAACAAATCATCTCGTATATCTTTACGGTCATAAATATGTATTTTATTTATGCCTTTGAAAGCGCCAAGAATTGTCTCGGAATGGGGAATAAATCTATTAATGTCAGCAGCAAACATCAATGCACCTACATTATTGATTTTTCCTGCTTTATAAATGCTTAGACTTGCAAGAAAAGAAGCTATATTTGATTTGTTTACTTTGAAAGAAGTATGTGCTTCTTCAAGGAATACCTTGATTTTCTTAAAAGATATATGCTCAAAATTAAAATCCTTACACTGTAAGTCTTCAAATGTAATATCTGCGGTTTGTCTGAATATCATTCGCAGTTCTTTCTGCGACATCTTTTGGGTTACCGCATCAAGTCTGCGGAAATAACCCGATGAACAACCATATGGTTTCTCATCACCCTCAGAAATCTCGAGCACCACGACATTGTCTATCTGAGAGATTTTGGTAATATTTATACACGGCTCACAGTTTCTGGCAAGCGAAATTATTTCCGCTCTCATTGTGTTTGTTAATCTTTCGCCAATGATTTTGCCTTTATCAGTAACCCCAAGAACAATAAATCCACCTTTAGCATTAGTTAATGCCACTATATCGCGGTCAATTTTAGGTGTATATCTCTCTTTAAATTCAACTGTTAAACCTTCCCCCTCTTTAAGAATTAATTGTAACTCAGCTTTGTTCATAATATTTCCTCTTTTACCAAATATTCTGACAAAATAACCTCTCTTTTCCCAGAAAATCTACTTGATTCAGCATAATGGCTCTGGAGTAATCTTTCTGGGATGCTATGTTGGATAACCGCAAGAACCTTTAAGGTATTGGTTAAATTCGCTCCTAAATCATTTAATCCTTTAAGTGCCTTTTTTGTTGTCTGTTTAGGGATTGCATCTTTTTCCAGTTGAACAATTGCCTTTTTAAGGTAATCCTCCTGGTCGTCGGTTAATCTTTCCCCATTTTTAAGGATTGCCTTTAGTATCTTTAAAAGTTTTGTTCCGCTATCACTTCCCTTTCTATGTCCAACAGTTAATTCCTCTATTGTGGCATCTAAAAATGCCTTTTTATTCCTTGCCAGCAATTCATAAAAATCATCAGGTAAAATTTCTCTTTGTTCATCTACCGAGCATTCGAAAATTTTTGCCGAGGTAATAAAATCCGCTTCCTGAGATTTTTCATTATTATTGGTGATAAAGAATTTCTGGAGTTTTCCCATTCTAAAGTAGGTTAAAAGTGAGTTAGCGTTTTCTTTATTTAGCTTTGAAGAGCGTGCCTTTTTAGGAAGTCTTTTTATCCTCTCAAAAAGCTCTGGTTTTTTATCTCTAATCTCTTTTATAATATTTAGGTATTTTAATTCGCTTTCTTCCTTATCCTGTTCGCCAGAGAGTGTTTCCTTTGAAATTAAGCGATTAAATAACTCGTGAGATGAGACAGGTTCGCCTTCGGTGAGAATTGCCGCATCACCCCCAAGAAGGGTTAAAAAAGCATTGATTTTTGCCTCTGCGGTTTTTTTAAGATTAATGTAACTATTCAGTATATCGTATTTTATATGTTTGGCTGTTTTAAAATTCATCCATTCTATAATAAATCCCAAATCCCAAGTTCAAATGTCAAAAAAATGTCCAATTTCCAATGTCCAATATC
>JBFMDZ010000166.1 GCA_040753555.1 bacterium | reverse complement strand
GCTATTCTTACAACAATAATGGCAATCTAATCAAGAAAGACAATACAACCTATGCCTATGATTACGAAAACCGTCTCACCCAAATAACCTATCCCGATAACTCAACCCAAACCTTTACCTATTGCCCCTTAGGAAAAAGAATAAGCAAAACCCCATCCTCTATAAACTATGAACTATCAACGATGAACTATCTCTATGATGACCAAGACCTCATTGCCGAATATTCTCCCGAAGGAACCCTAACATCAAGATACACCTTTGGCCCTGGTATTGACAACCCAATCTCAGTAAGAATAGGAAGTGAAAGCTATTTCTACCACCTTGATGGCTTAGGCTCAGTAATCTTTATCACCGACAAGGAAAAAAACATTGTCTCATCTTACAATTACGATGCCTTTGGAATGCCTTTTGGCTCATCCTCAATCCCCAATCCCTTTCTCTTTACCTCCCGAGAATACGAACCCAAAGCAAACCTTTACTACTACCGGGCAAGATACTATGATCCTGAGGTGGGGAGGTTCTTGAGTATGGATCCGATATTGGGATTATTGCAGAGTGGATTATGTCCTTCCTGCAGTAAAGTTTCATTTTCTTTCAATCCTATATTACCCTATTTACTAAAACTTCCAGAAATGTTACATCCCTATGTTTATGTAGAGAATAATCCAGTAAACTTAGTTGATCCTAAAGGACTGATAGGAATAAAATCAGGATGCGATTGCCTTATGGACTGCCTAGGAGATTCTGCAAAAGAAAATTTAAAGGAACTTGGGAGATGTCTTGTAACAAATGTTCCAGCAGGTGCAGCATTTGGAGTTGGTGTGTGTGGAGTAATAACATTGTTTGAACCATATCTTTTACCAGCTTTTCCTGAATGTGCGGCTTTAGCTGGAATATCAACAGGAGGACTAATGGGATTGGCTTGTTTGGCAAATTTTAATATCTCAAATCTTGCAGCTCTTATAGGTTGTGGCATAGTTTGTGCCACCCAATGAATTAAAAATCTATGGAAGATATTACTGAATTTGAATGTAATGGATGTGGAATAAAATTTTCTCCTGAACAAGGTGGAATGTGTTTTCTCTGTAATAAACTATTTTGCAACCTTTGCTTAAATGCTTTTAAAGATGAAGAAGGAACAAAATATTTTTGTATAGAATGTAAAAAACCTAATAAAAAAACTCATACATTATTCACAAAATGGTCTACTCAAACACTGTTCTTTTTAAGAAAATTAAGAAATCTAAATTCTTTATCAAAAAAACTATGAATAATTTTTTAGCTTCTTGTGGAGCAATAAGCTATTTCTATGACAGCAATGGCAATCTGGTTAAGAAAGACAATACATCCTATACCTATGATTATGAAAATCGGCTAACTCAAATAACCTATCCTGACAAATCAACCCAAACCTTTACCTATTGCCCATTAGGAAAAAGAATCGCTAAGGATAATTCCATCTTTCTCTATGATGACCAAGATCTAATTGCTGAATATGACCCTCAAGGCACCCTCAAGGCAAGATATACCTTTGGCCTTGGCATTGACAACCCAATCTCAGTAAGAATAGGAACCCAAAGCTATTTCTACCACCTTGATGGCTTAGGCTCGGTAATCTTTATCACCGACAAAGACAAAAACATTGTTTCATCTTATAATTACGACGCCTTTGGAATACCTTTTGGCTCATCCTCAATCCCTAATCCCTTTCTCTTTACCGCAAGGGAATACGAACCCAAACTAAACCTTTACTACTACAGGGCAAGATACTATGACCCAAGCGTAGGAAGGTTTATTTCAACCGACCCCATCCTTCGTCCCCCATCCTGCCCTACCTGCCCTGGGGCAAATACATTTCCCATTAAAGGGGCAGGGTTGTTGAGTTATCAAGGAATCAAGAAGAATATGCTTTATGACCCTCAAACATTGTATTTATATGCTTATGTTCATAATAACCCTGTAAATTGGATTGATCCAATGGGATTATGGGAGATGATATTCCCTCAATCTTCTGAATGTTATATAGAATGTTATTGGGATTGTCGTCGTGAACATCGATGTGATGAACCACTTAAAAGCATAGTGAAAGTAGTTTGTTCTGTAGGATGCGGGCTTAAATGTGCATTTTCTCCGTTCCAACCTCCGCCAGATAAAGGGTTTCGTGGTCCAAATGAACCTGGACCTGCTCCTCCCATACCTCCTCCAGAAGAAAATGACCGTAAAAAATAAGAAGTAAGATGGGACAGCACTTAGCGAACTTAATAATAATTTTTGGTCTCCCAATAATAGGGATTGCAATAGGGGTGTTTTTTAGAAAACATTCTTTAAAAATACAAAAACTTATATCTTTTCCGTTAATTACTGGTTGTTTAACTACTTGGTTCCTATGGTGTTTTATTTATATAGGGCCATTGAATATAGTTAAGCTTGAATCTGAGATTACATTAATTCTTCTTGGATTATTAGTAAGCCTTTGTGGATTAATCCTTGGTATATTGATAAGCAATAAAATATTGGTAGTAAAATTTAAGCTTATCTCTTTCAGCACAATAGGAATGTTTTTTAGTGTCTTGATAGGAGGGACAATAATGGGTAGTTTAGTAGGACTTTGTTTTGAAGCTGGATTTTTTAACCATCATCTGAAAGAAAAGATTGATACTCTATTCCCATTTTCTATTGTTATTTTTACCCTGATGACCTCTTTAGGAGGCTTTCTTGGTGCAATGTTATGGAGCAAAAAGCTAAAACAGGAGGAGGTTTGCTATGAAATGGAAATATGGGTAAAAAATATAAAAAATATAGCCATCACCATACTTCTTTCTATTTTACTTTGTGAAATTTCCTATATATTGCCAATCTTTGAGTTATTTGAATTAGACACATTAGACTTCAGGTTTAATTTTCAAAATAGGGTTAAAATCTTTGAAGATATTGTAATTATAGATATTGACGACGAAACAATACGGCAATTTGGACAAATGAAAGGAGGAACAAGGGTCTATTACGCTAATGTAATTGATTATTTGAACCAAGGCGGAGCAAAGACTATTGGCTTTGATATGCTTTTTCCTGAGAAAAGCACAATCTTTCCTGAAGGAGACCAAGAATTAGCTAATGCAACAGAAAGGGCAAGAAATGTATGTCATTCTATTTTCTTCTACAATAGAGAGTCTTGGGGAACAAATACTTTTCCTGATGTTCCAGAGTTATTAAAGAGATTTTCTTACGGAGAAAATTGTGCATATTATCCAGCAGATGAGGATATACCAGCTAAAGAAGAACCTATTTTTGAATGGGAAGAAAATGATTCTGTGTATGTGCCAATAGAACCTGTTTTGAAAAAGACAGCAAGGATTGGGCATATCAATATTTATACTGATATAGACGGTATTGTCAGAAAGATTCAATATTTGATGCCTTATATGGGTGAGATATACCCTTTCCTTGCATTTCAATTAACCTGTGATTATCTAGGGATAAAGAAAGAAGATATAAAAATAGTTAAAAACAAATTCATTGATATGGGTAAGATAAAAATCCCTATTGATAGAGAAGGAAAAACTTTTATAAACTATAAGCTTTCCTCGGTTCGTAAATTTCCTTTTCATATGGTTTTAAAAAGGGAAATTCCAGCAGAGTATTTTAAAAATAAGATTGTTTTAATTGGGGGAAGTTATCCTCCTCTCTTTGACACTGTCCCAACCTCTATTGAACTCATTATGCCAAGGGCAGAATTTCACGCCAATATCATTTACAGCATCATAAAAGGTAATTTCATTTTCCCGATAGAAAAACATTTGATGATTATTATTTGTATTCTTCTTGGTGTAATAACAGGATTGGCTTCTTCTTTCTTTTCCCCTCTAAAAAGCATCATTATTACAATTATTCTGCTTATGGGTTATCTAATCCTTGTATTTTGTCTATTTGAATTCAAAGGAATCTATATTGAAATAATTCGTCCAATGTTTATAGTGGTGTTTATGAGACTCCTTTTTTTAGAAAAAAGCTTAATCTCAAGAAAAAAAATGACCAAACTTATCTTTTCCTTTCTTTTACTTCTTTTTGCCTTTCTTTTTCCTATCCATACCCTGGCTGATGAGTGCCCTGACGAGGATGAGCAAGACTACTGCGATATTTCTCCTTCCCCAGGTTTTAATGGTGCCTCTGGAGGCGGGGGCGGTGGTGGAGGCTCTGGTGGCTGTGGCGATGAAGATAATGATGACGATGATGGAGATCCTCCCGAACCTCCAGAGCCTGACCATCCTGATGATACCCTAGATGTTAGCGCAATCCATCCCTACCTTAAGCCACAAGGGGAGGCAGATATTGCTATGCTTAACAAAGGGCTCTATCCAGAATGTGGGATGCTTTTGCAAAACCTTGAAATTCCCTATGCTATACATCGGGATGTTCCTGAGGTAGATGACCATTCCATCCTTATTATCCCCTCAGGAGGTTTAGCCGGCAAGGAAAACTCAAGGGTATTCAAGGAACAACTTGAATCCTATGCAAACCAAGGAGGAACCATAATCTGCTTCTCCCAGCAATATGGGGAGGAATTTAGGGCATTGCCAGGAAACCTTGGTGGCTATGGCTGGAGGCAGGACCAATCCTGCTGGACAAATGCCGCATATATTGAGAATGACCATCCGATATTTGCCTCTCAAGATAACCTTTACCTTACCGCAAACATTGATGGGTATTTTAGTGAAT
>JBFMDZ010000165.1 GCA_040753555.1 bacterium | reverse complement strand
ACTTCTTTCGGGAAGCAAAGACTTACCTATGTTTGGATGAAGGGAAATTCCAGAAAATTAGGTGTTATCAAAGACATTTTTATCTTGTCTTTGTAGCCTGGTCTATAATTTTAAGAATTATTCACCTGAACACCTTGAATGCGGTTACTACATTTCGTATAATTCGTATGTTAAAGAAAAACACTAGATATTAACAAGATTTTTTAATAAGAGGAAGTGTTATATTTCTTATTACCCTTGGTCTATCCAAAACCATAGGAAAAATTACGGAACCTCTGGTAAATGGTGGAGAGGAAAATATCAGGATTTCGGTTAATGTGCTTGATGTAAGGGACACAAATTATCAAAAGCTAGAATCAATTGGGGATGAGATATTCATAAAAATAGCCTATCCAAGTGAATCTTCCCTCCTTCAGAGCTATCCAAACCCAGCAAATAATTCCTGCTATATTCCCTTTACCCTGGCAAAGGATTCCAATGTCTCATTAGAGGTCTATAATATTCTAGGACAAAGGATAAGAACCATAAACATTGGTTTTAAAAAGAAGGGTTCATACACAAAACAAGATAGTGCCATCCTCTGGGACTTAAAGAATGACACCGGCATCAAAGCCTCAAAGGGCTTATACTTTTATAAGCTTACTGGTGATGACTTCTCGGCGATTAAGTCTATGGTGGTGAAATAGCAGACATTCCGTAAAAATTTGGCAAATTTTAAAAGTGCTTGCAAATCAATATAGTTACAAATTTTCTGTCTCATGAATGTAAGTCTTTTATTTTCAAAGGGTTACAAAAAATTACGGAACCTCGGTTACAATTTAAAATTTGCAATTAAACAAAGCGATTTCTGGCTCTTTAGATAAGGAAGCTCAACACATACGAATTTTGTAAAATACCTTCCAAAAATTAGCAAAACCAACCGCACGATTGACTTTTAGACTAAAGGCTTGATATAATGGGTTTGTGAAAAAGAAGGATGAGCGGTTAATTCCTTTTAAAACAATAGATTATATATTGGGCATCCTTGTTTTCTTTGTTTCATTCGGCATTTATCTTCATACCCTAACCCCAACCGTTGGGTTTCATGATTCAGGTGAGCTAATAACCTGTGCTTTCTCATTAGGCATTGCCCATCCCCCAGGCTATCCCCTCTATACCTTGCTGGGTAAGGTCTTTATAACCTTGATTCCTATTGGAAACATTGCCTTCAGGATGAATATGCAATCAGCCCTCTTTGCCTCCCTTTGTGTAATGATGGTTTATTTTATCACCTTAAAAGTGAGCGGAAGAGCGGAGGAACGGAAGAACGGAAGAATAATTTCAAGCGTTGTTGCATCTTTAATCCTTGCCTTTTCCTTAACCTTCTGGGAACAAGCGGTAATTGCTGAAAAATACACCCTAAACGCCTTCTTTGCCACCTTAATTATCTTTATCTTACTTAAATGGGAAGAAGGCTTAAGGCTTAAGGCTTCCGGCTCAAGGCTACTTTATTTGTTTTGCTTTATCTTGGGTTTATCTTTCACCCACCACTTCCAAACAATCTACCTTGTCCCTGCAAGTATATTCTTTATTCTGGCTACATTGATAAAAAGAAAACTCAAAAGTCAAAAGTCAAAACTTAAAACTAAATCCTTTTCACTCCCTACTCTCTACTCCCTACTCTCTACTCCCTCAAAGATGTTTTTGCTTTTTATCCTGCCCCTTTTCCTCTGGGCTTATCTCCCATTAAGGGCAAGTCAAGACCCTGTGCTTAATTGGGGAGATCCAAGTAATTGGGAAAATTTTATAGAGCACATTACAGTTAAAAGCTACAGAAGTTATTTCTCTACCTCAATAGACCAAGTTTTAAAAAACTTAAAGAATCATCTTATTTTCTTTCCCAAAGAATTTACTTTTTATCTTCTTCCTATTTGTCTTATTGGATTTATTATCCTATTTCTTAAGAAAAAAACCATCTTTTTATTCTTTCTTTTAATCTTTGCGGTCAATATTTTTCACTCTATCCGCTATACCATTTTTAACATTAAAGACTACTATATCCCTTCTTATATCATCTTTTCTATTCTGACTGGCACAGGTTTTTTAACTATAGCTAAACTTATCCCTAAAAGATACCCTGTCCTATACCTTTTCTTTATTTTTCTTCCCATTCTTCTCTTTGAAACCCACTACTTCCAGAATAACCGAACTAAACATTACTTTGCCTATGACTATGGGATGAATATCTTGAGACCATTGGAAAAGAATGCGATTATCTTTATAAGAGGTGATAATGTTATTCTTCCTCTTTGGTATCTTCAGTGGGTTGAGTCTTTTCGTAAAGATGTAAGTAATATAGATACTACTCTGTTGCAAGATGATTGGTATGGTGAGCATATTAAAAAAATATATTCTTATCTTTCTTTCCCATTTTCTCCACATAGAATAAAACAAGCAACCGTAGATGTAATAGAAGCTATTGTTAAAGATAGGATTTTAAAAATTACAATTAGCAATAAATCACATTCTTGTTACATAAATTATCCAATTGAATTTCCTACTGAATATTCCTTAATTCAAGAAGGATTTTTATTAAGGATATATGAGAAGAAGAAAGTGCCAGAGATTCCAAAAATAGTAGAGTTTAAGCATAGAGGTTTTTATGATAAAAAGATATTTAAGGATGAAAGAACAGAGATAATAATAAAATCTTGTGAGGCTTTATTAAAAACTGCCTACTGGGATTTCGCTCTTATGTATGTAAATAAAAATAAGTATAACGAGGCTATATCTTTGTATAAAGAGGTCTTGAAGATAAACCCTGATTTTGCTCCTGTTCATTATAATTTAGGATGCCTCTACCAAGAGATAGGCAAATTAGGGCTTGCTATTGAAGAATATAAAAAGGCGATAAAGATAGAGCCACAAAATACAAAGGCCTTATATAACCTCGCACTTATTTATTGGTCAAGAGGAGAAGAAAAAAAGGCGATTTATTTCTTTAATGAGGTACTTAAACTAGCCCCACAAGATCTTAGAGCAAGAAGAGATTTGGTAAGAATTTATTATAATAGAAGATTATTTGACAAAGCCTGGATAGAATGTAAGTATATATTAAAGATTTCTCCAGAGAACCTCTTTGCCAAACAGATGCTTGAGGAGTGTAAAAAGAAAATTGTTGACAAGAATTGAATGGGTTGTTATTCTTTTTTCTGATGTTTAAGGGTAAAATTTTTTAGGGTTAAAAATTTTTCTTGCAAAATTTTTGTAAATATGTTATATTTATATTAAGATGAAAAACTTGAATTATAAAATAAGCGGGGGGGCAGAATCTAGTTACCCCAAAGGGTTTATATATAAAATCAGAAGCAGGTTCAATAAAGAGCCTGCTTTTTTATTCCCCTTCACCGAAGGGGTGGCAGACCGAAGATCTGACGGGGTAGTTAAAAATATAGGGGAAAAAACACCCCGTCTGCCTTTGGCAGACACCCCTCTGAAAGGGAATGAGGAGGTGTTAGTGAAATGAAAAGACAAATTTTTGTGTTTTTAGTAGTGTTAGGGATGGTTTTGGGAGTGAGAGTTTATGCGGCAGATATTTATGTGCCCGGAAGCTATACAACCATTCAGGCTGCAATAGATGCAGCAACGAATGGAGATAGAATCTTGGTTTCTGATGGGACATATACGGGAACAGGAAATAAGAATTTAAGCTGGAGTGGAAAGTGTATTACGGTAATGTCTATAAATGGATCAGATAACTGTATTATTGACTGCGAAAATAGTGGAAGGGGGTTTTATTTTGGTGATAGCGGAACTATCAGTGTAATTTACGGATTTACCATAAGAAATGGATATGTTGCAGGTGACTATGTTTATGGTGGTGGAATCTCCTGCCGTTCTTCCTCCCCATCCATTACAAACTGCACTATAATAAACTGCACTGTAATGGGAAATTACTATGGTTGTGGTGGCGGCATCTGTTGCGGCCTCTTTTCTTCCCCATCTATTGTTAACTGCAATATAATAGGAAATCAAGCTCTTGGAGGTTGTGGTGGCGGAATCTACTGCGCCGATTCCTCTCCCTCCATTACTAACTGCAATATAATAGAAAATTACAGTTTAACAGGGGGTAGTGGAATCCACTGTGAGGGGGGTTATTCCTCGCCCTCAATTACTAACTGCAATATAATAGGAAATCGAGGTGGCGAGAGTGCCATCTGTCGCTGGAAGGGCTCTCTAGCTATCAATTACAACAATGTGTGGAACAATACACCAAATAATTATTCCGGCTGCTCTCCTAATATAGGAAATATCTCCTCTGACCCAGAATTCGCTGGTGGGAGCGACTACAACTTAAAACCAATCTCTCCTTGCATTGATAAAGGTACAAACACCGCCCCAGGCATTCCAGTAACAGACAAAGATGGCAATCCAAGGATAGTCAACGGTATCGTGTAGACATAGGTGCCTATGAATTCCCAAGAGGTATCCAAGTCTTTCCAAAGTCAGGAAGAATAGGAACACTTGTGACAGTTCAAGGTGTAGGTTTTGCTACAAATTCCCTTATTTCAATAGACTTTGGAACGCATCTAACCATAACAACAATACAATCATCCATAAATGGCACCTTCTCAACAACCTTTGTGGTCAACACCCAACCTCCCTGCACAAAGCTTATTACAGCAAGGGATAGCAAAGAAATAGCAATAGCCATATTCTTGCTTGTTCCAAACCCAAAGATTATAA
>JBFMDZ010000164.1 GCA_040753555.1 bacterium | reverse complement strand
TTCTCCTGAAAATGATGTTTTTTACCACTGAAACATGGAATTACAGAAACATAGAATAAATAGAGCGAATTAGAGATTAGAGAATTAGTAGAGAGAGATAAATAAGCGATGCTTCTTCCCTTCTAATTCGCCAATTTGCTAATGTCGTGTTGAGTAAGTTTTGCACGACATAATCGTTCATCACAAAGACACAGAGATATAAGAATGATTTTAGAAAAAGGGGCTACAGAGCAAATAATTGCGACCTGTGCAGTTAAATTTTTCACCGCAAAGAGGGCGAAGAAAAAATATCTTTGCGTTCTTTGCGAAAAGTCTTTGCGTGCTTTGCGGTTAAATGAACGATGAACATATCCCCAGAGCGATACCCGTGCAAAATTTGTCCAACATGACACTACCAGATTTTTATCGGTTAGGCTAACTGCATAATAATCTTTTCAAGAATTTCTTTTCTCTTCACTTTCTTAGTAGAAGTCTTGGGCAATTCATCAAAATAAAGCATAAAATCTGATATTTTCTTGTATTCAGCGAGATTCTCACTGAGTCTATTAATCTCTTTGGCAATCTTATTCTTTATTAAATTCTCATCTTGTTTTTCTTCTTCGCTAAACTCATCAAAATTAGGAACTATTACTGCAAATACTTCTTCGGTGCCGGCTTTTAAACCCGTCGCGGCTTTTACGCCAAGCACACATATCTCTCTAATCAATCTACTTCTGGATATTACCTCTTCTACTTCTTCGGGGAAAACCTTCTTCCCGCCACTCAGGACAATCATATTTTTAATTCGACCGGTAATATACAGGAAACCGTCAGCATCCTGATAGCCAACATCACCTGTATGAAACCAACCATTTTTAATCACCTCGTCAGTTTTTTCTTTATTTTTATAATATCTTTCCATTATATTTGGTCCCCGTGCGACAATCTCTCCTTCTTTGTCTTCAGGCTTATTTTTTAGAATTTTGATTTCCACCCCTTTTAATGGAATACCTACGGAGGTATATCTTCTTTTTTTAAAGGTATTTACGGTTAAAACAGGCGAGGTCTCGGTTAAACCATATCCTTGCAATATGTTAAATCCTAATGCATAAAAATCCTTTTCCACTTGTGGGTCAAGTGGTGCCCCACCACATATAAAACACCTTAAATGACCACCAAATTGTTGATGCAATGGTTTAAATAGCAATTTGCCAATGTGAATATTGAAATTCAGAAGGAATCGAGAAAACCCCATCATCCGATAAAACCACTTTTTTTTGTCTGGACTCATCTCATCAATCTTTTTCATAATGCTGTGATGAAACATTTTTAAAATCAATGGAACGCAAATTATTGTGGTAATCTTACATTCCTGCATAAGTTTCATAAGCACAGATGGTTTAATACTATCACAATAGGTAATGCACGCACCCGCATACAAAGGGGCAATTAAACCGCCGGTTAATTCGAGTAAATGATTGAGTGGTAAGATAGAAAGAAATTTATCTTTAGCCCCAAAGTGTATGTAATCATTAAGCGAGGTTACTTCAAAGAGTAGATTCCTATAAGTAATCTCAACGCCTTTGGCTACTCCGGTAGTTCCTGATGTATAGACAATAAGAGCGGTATCTTCCATCTGAATTTCACGGTGGGCTATTTCATTCTCAGGAACCTTGAAATCTCTCAGTAATAGTATGCCATCATAAAACACTTCATCCAGACAGATGATGTTTTGAATAAATGGTAATTTTTGCTTCACCCGTAGAATTGTTTCAAGTAATTTTTCGGAAACAAAAATACACTTTGCCTCGCAATCGTTAAGAATAAATTCAATCTCAGCATCACTTAATTTAATATCCATTGGCACTACAATACCAGCACAAGAAACAATACCAAAAAAAGCAATTGCCCACTCAGGTCTGGCTTCGGATAGAATAGCCACTCTATCTCCTCTTTCTATGCCTATTCTCTTTAGATTAAACGAGGTATCAGAGGTTCGACAGATAAGCTCAAAGTAGGATATTGTTCTAAAAGTATTTCCATCTTTAATCTGTAGTGCCGGTAAATCAGCATAGCGTTGATTAATTGTAACCAAAAGTTCAATAATACTTACATCATTAAGATTATCATTGGTGGTCATTTCCAGTTTCCTCAAAATAATGTTTCCTTAAGCCAATTAACAATCAATTCAACCGTTTCTGCTCCGCCTTTGTTAGGTCTCAAAAGATATTCTGCATGCGAGCCATCTTTGATAATAGCGATTTTCTTTTTAGCTTTAGTTTTTTCATAGAGCTTTACAGAATGGTACTTTCTGGTAACCCAGTCCTTTTCTCCGTGAATGTAAAGTACCGGACAGGTAATTTTATCTACCAAATCAATGGGTTTCTTTTTTGGCATCCAGAATGGACCAGGCATTACCCCTTTATTTTTGCCTCCTGCTCCGAGATTATAGAAAATATCATTTTCCAGATCAAGATTCCAGAAATGATAATCAATTTTCATGCTGTCATAGGGTGCGCTTATGGCGATAAAAGTAGCTATATCATTTCGTTCAGACAAAATCTGGATGCTGACCGCGGCACCGTAAGAAATTCCAATTATCCCAATTTGGGAATAGTTTTCCTTAGCATATTCCAATACACGCTCTAAATCATAACACTCTTTCGTTGTCCAGGTAAAAAGTCCTTTACTTTTGCCATGACCGCGAAAGTCGAAAATGATAACATCATACGAATCAATAATAATGTCTTTTAATCGTTGGATTAAAACTGCATCCTTGCTATTGAAAAAACCATGTGCTATTACAATTACCTTATCGTGCCCAAATTGATAATGGTCATAGGCTATTTTTTTATTATCCTTTGTTATTAAAAAGTTAGATGTAACTACAGGAACAACCAACATATAAATAAGTATAACATATTTCTTCCTATTTTGTCGAGTAAAAGTTATTTGACAGGATTGAAAATATGTGGTATAATACAATTACAATTAACAGAGGAAAAGAAGCGATAAACTCTTTTTCTCTTATTTTTTAAAGATAGAAAGTGGAAGAGGAAGGTATGGAAAAGAGAAGGTATTATCAAATTAAACGCTTTATGGATGTAATTGGTGCTCTATTAGGTCTTGTTTTTCTATCACCGTTATTTTTTATTATTGCAATTCTTATTAAATTAACTTCACGTGGGCCAGTTATTTACAAAGAAATACGAGTAGGAAAGGGATTTAAAGAATTTACCTTCTTTAAATTTCGCTCAATGTGTTACGATGCTGAGGGAAAGAGGCATAAATTTTTACATATGGATGAGACTCCTGGTCCTGTCTTTAAAATAAGAAAAGACCCAAGAATTACCAGTGTAGGAAAATTTCTTCGTAGGACATCACTGGATGAATTACCTCAATTGTGGAATATTTTGAAAGGAGATATGAGTTTTGTAGGACCACGTCCACCAAGACCTGATGAAGTAGTTCATTATACGCAATATCACAAAAGAAGGTTAGAAGTTAAACCAGGACTCACCTGTCTGTGGCAAATTTCTGGAAGAAGTGATTTATTAATCAGTGCAAAAGAAGAAGGCAGAAATGGCTTTGAAGAATGGATAGATATGGACATAAAATATATTGATTCACAGTCCCTTTGGTTAGATATTAAAATCTTACTTAAGACAATACCTGCAGTAATAAGTTGCAGGGGGGCATATTAGCGATAGTAAGTTTAATCTTCCTACTTCCTTACAACTACTCCTTTAGACTGGAGATATTCTTTAACTTGTGGAATGGATAATTCCCGATAATGGAAAAGAGAGGCGGCTAAGGCGGCATCTGCTCCACCTAAGGTTAATACTTCAAAGAAATGCTCTAATTTACCTGCTCCACCGGAAGCAATAACAGGTATTTTAACTAAATCCGAAATTGCCTTAGTCAATTCCAAATCATAGCCATTTTTAGTTCCATCGCAGTCCATACTTGTCAACAGAATTTCACCTGCACCTAATTGTTCTACCTTTTTTGCCCATTCCAGGGCATCAATATTTGTTTGTGTGCGTCCGCCATTAATATATACCTTCCAGAATTCCTGTGCTTGATAACCAACGATAAGATTTTCCAACCCTTCGGTTCTAAATCCAGCTTGGGTGCGATGTTTTTTCGCATCAATAGCCACAACAATACATTGGCTGCCAAATCGTTCTGCCGCTTCTTTGACAAAGGCAGGTCTATTTACCGCCGCAGTATTGATAGAAACCCTGTCAGCACCTGCTTTGAGCAAATTCTCAATATCTTCCAGACTCCTTATCCCACCACCTACAGTTACAGGCATAAAGGCTACTTCTGCAGTCCGTTTTACCACCTCAATCATAATCTGGCGGTCTTCGTAGGATGCAGTAATATCTAAGAAAACTAATTCATCTGCCCCTTCCTGGTTATACAAATCGGCAGCTTCAACTGGGTCTCCTGCATCACGAATATTAACAAAATTTACACCTTTAACTACCCTACCTTTATCTACATCCAGGCAAGGTATAATTCTTTTGGCTAACATAATTTCTCCTGAAAAATAGACCAAAGACCGAAGACCAAAGACTAAAGACCAAAAGATCCGCTGGTCGCAAGTTTATTCCCCCTTAAATATTGGGGGCGTAGGGGGTTGTATTCCACCTTAATAAAGGGGGTTAGGGGGTTGTATTCCACCTTAATAAAGGGGGTTAGGGGGTTGTATTCCACCTTAATAAAGGGGGTTAGGGGGTTGTATTCC
>JBFMDZ010000163.1 GCA_040753555.1 bacterium | reverse complement strand
GCATCATCCTGCTCATTATCAACCTATATCCTTGATAAAAGGTATATCTTACATATCCCAGAGGATTATCCAACAATCCAATCTTCCATAGATGTAGCAAGGGAAAATAGCACAATCTATGTTTCCTTTGGAACATACAATGAGGCAATTACCATTAACAAGGCAATAAGTCTTATTGGAGAAAATGCAACCATTACAGCCTCTGGTCTTGAGAATGGAGTAACCTTTGAGGGAAGCAATACAAACAAAGCAACCATTACAGGATTTACCATCATAGGTGCATATAACTATGGAATATCCTGCACAAATGGAAGCCCAACCATTGTGAATAATAGAATAAGTGATATGGATTATTGTGGAAAGGGGGCTTGGGGGAAAACAAGAATGAAAGTCAGGAGTCAAGAGTCGGGAGTCAGGAGTCAGAAGTAAGGTAAAGGTTTAAATAAAATGGCAAAAAATTTGTTTGACACTCCTCTGAACACCCCGTCCCTTCGGGACACCCCTCTGAAAGAGGGGAATGAAGGGAAGGAGGGGAGGAGTTCCCCTTCTTTGAAGGGGTGGCAGACCGTAAGGTCTGACGGGGTAGTTTAAAGATAATGTAAGATGAAGAAACTATTGGCTTTAGAGACACAGGATGGAAGTAAAAAATTTGTTTGACAAAGAGGAGCAAGTGTTGTTAAAATTAGCTTAAGAAAATGAAAGAAGCACTAAATTCAAAGCAGGAACTAAAAATGTCCAATGTCCAAATCCCAATGACAAACAAAATCCCAATGTCCAATGACCAAATAAGATATAATCTGGAAGAACGCACCGCTCTGTTTGGAGAAGCAATCATAGATTTTGCAAAATCGTTACCAAAAGATGTAGTCACTATCCCATTGATTAGCCAAGTTGTTAGAGCTGGAACGAGCATAGGAGCAAATTATATGGAGGCTGATGCAGCAAGCACAAAAAAAGATTTTCGTCATAGGTTAGGTATCTGTCGGAAAGAAACTAAAGAAACAAAGCATTGGCTTAGAATGATTGCTAGAGCGGTTCCGGAAAAGAAGGATGAGGCAAGAAAACTTTGGCAAGAAACACAAGAATTGGTTCGTATTTTCTCATCAATCTTGAAATGATATTGGACATTGAGTCATTGGACATTTATTGGACATTTGGATTTGGGCATTGGGATTTATTTATTATTAAATAAACGGAGGTGTTTAAGATGTTTAAACAAACATTAAGAAGTAAAGGGATAGCTTGCCTGATTGCATTAGGCTTGCTAAAAGGTATAGGGTTTGCTGAGGAGAACAAGCTCAAATTAGAGCTTGTTAGGGAGATTAGGCTTAAAGAGAAATTAGAAGATGTAAGGGTAATGACCTCTGAGGAAGAGGTTAAAAAAGCAAGGAAGATGGCTGGTCTTTCTTCTGATGAGCCAATATTCCCCGTTAAAGCCATAAGGACAGAGGAGGGAATAAAATTCTTTGATGCAAAGGGAAGGGTTGAGAGAGAGATAAAAGGAATTGGGCTTCTTTCTGAAAATGGAGAGTATTTTTTTATAGGAAATGAGGTAAGGAATAGAAATAATACGGTTGTCTGGAAGAATAAAGAACTAAAGGGAGAAATATTGGCTATATCCAACAATGGCCGGGTAATTACAACAAATTATCGTTTTTACAGTCCAGAAGGAATTGGTGGTTTCTGGTTAGACGGCTTATACCTCTATGATTCAAAAGGAAATCTTATTAAAGAGATAGATGTTGAGCTACATGCTCTTGGATTTAGGACTTTAAACAATACAATTCAATTCTCATCAGATGGAAGCATATTTGCTTGCTGGGAAAATGGAAACTTAAATGTCTTTTCGTCAAAAGGAAACAGGATATTCAGATACTCTTTAGAAGATAAGCATGTATGTAGATTTGATAAGCTAAGGGTTTCTCCAGATGGAAGATACATTGTTGTAAGCACACATATGGGAGGGACAACTACCATATATCCAAAGGGTTATTGGGAGAAGATAGAGGAAATAAAAAAGATGGCAAAAGAAAAAGTACATAAAATGGTAATTTTAGAAAAAATAAAAATAACAAAGACATCTGATTATATTAAGAAGCGTGAAGAAGAAGAAAATAAGATTCTAAAGGAAATGGGACTTCTTCCAAAGGAGGTATATAATGGTCCATATAGAGGTGTAATCTTCTTTTTTACCAAAGAAGGAAATCTTTTAGGCTCATATAATGTTGTTCCAGGAGAAAAGGCTATTGCCTTCTCCCCCGAGGGGGATTATGTGGGTGTGGGGGATTATGAAGAATATGACTATAATGTTTATCTGTTTGAAACACAAAAAGGAACTTTATTATGGAAGTATCACTCCAAGGAAGGGATAGGTTTATGTCCTGATTCTATCAGTATTTCCTCAGGTGGTAAATATATTTGTGTAGGACTTGTTCCATCACCAGGTAAAAAATATGAGAAATTTCCTCTCAATAGATACATTTATCTTTTTGACCCCTCATCAAAGCTTCTTATAAAAAAAGATGCACAGGCTTCTTATCCCAAATACAGAGGCGGTTTTGACATAACAATCGATCCTGATGGCAACCAAATATTTGGTATGACAGACGAAACATTGCTTTTATTCAAAATCACAGGAGGTGATGCCAAATGAAGAAAATATTATTGTTAGTTTTTGCTTTCTTTTCCTCTCTCTCCTATTCTGCCCAATGGCCATTTAAACCGCAGAATAGCACCCATCCAATTGGATTGGGTGGGGATTATGGAGGGAATTATGGGAAGTATCAATATTATCCCAAGTCTGAGGAGAAAAACCCATACTTCCATTCAGGGATTGATATACCTAAAAAAGAAGGAACTGAGGTATTATCTTGCTCTAATGGATATATTTGGACAGTTCCTCCAGCTACAGCTACAGGAGCATATTTAGATATAACTGTTTCAGACCACTATAAACCAACTGAAGACGAGGGTTGGCGCTATACCCATACGAGGAATTTTAAAGATCAGAATGGGGTAGAGTGGAAACCAGACAAAAAAGTTTCTCTCGGCGACCGCCTCTGTGAAATAACATACTTTCGCAAAGATGCACATCATCTTCATTTTGGAAGGGATAAATTAAAAGAAATAGATGGAAAAAGGTATAGCTTGGATTCTATAAGGAATCCTTTGGATTTATTAAATCCAAACACAGACAATATTTCACCTACCATTGAGGATGTGAAATACTCAAGGAATAAAAAGGTTGGCGATAACTATGTCTATTTTAAAGAAGATAAGCCATTATGGGGAGATGTTGATATTATTGCAAAGGCTTATGATGAAAGATCATCTGATAGGCAGAATCCATATAAAATGTCATACCAGATTACCCATAACTCAAGGGATGGATTTAAACCAGAAACTGAATTTTATTTATGGGAATTCGACACCATCCTTCCTGGTGACAATGAAATCAATGATGTATATAGAAGCGATTCGGTCTGTAGATCAGAAGAAATACTAGATGGTGAAGGCTTTGTCAACTTTTGGTATATTGTAACAAATACTTTTGCTGATTCCAATTACTGCTGGGATACAAATACCAAGGATGATACAAGCGATGCCACAAAGAATGGGGAAGCAAAATACCCCGATGGTAGGATTGGCTTTCTGGTAAAAGGCTATGACATATACAACAAAAGCTCAAAATTTACCTCTGTTATATTAGACAACTTCGCCCCCTATGTTAAGAAAGTAAAAATAACCCAGGCAGGAAAGACAGTATATGACCCAGAAAAGGGAATAAACAAAGCACTAAAAGATGGAGAGGTAATATTTAATATTCAATTCTCAGAGGAAATGGATATAACAAAGCAAGCAAAGGCAAGCTTTGCTAAAACATCACCATATGAGCAACACAATCTTATAAAAATTGGCTGGAAGAAGACAACATACGACAATGACACATATCAGGCAAAATTTACTATTCCCAAAGGCAAAGCAGAAGACTATGATGGAACAAATACATTAAAAGTTAAAGCATACGACTTGGCTGGAAATGAATTGAATAAGAAAATACCCATATCTCCACCCAAGAAGAATAAAGCCACATCAATGCCAGGAACAAGGGATGATGAAGGTAATTGGGTTGGTTATGAACCAGGAGAAGACACAAATAATAAATTCCAAATTGACCTCACCCCACCCAAGATAAAGAAGGCAGAAATCCTTAAGGGAGAGAAAGACATTGTGGGGAATATAACCTATACTACCTTGGTTTATTCCAAAGATTATGAAACAAACCAGATAACCAGCGAGCCAATGGTTGGTGAAGGAAGCCTTTTTGTTAAGATTACCTTTGATGAAGAAATGGATAGAGGAATTCCCTTAAATGTATCTTTTACAGGAAGCAATCACCCTGTCTCATTCTTGTCTTGGTCAAATACCAACACAACCTGGTATGGTGAGTTTGTTATTCCAAGGAATTCGGAATACCAAGGAACGCATACCTTAAGCATAAGCGATGCCACAGATTTAGCAGGAAATACCTTTGATTCTGACCCAACCACAGAACAACCAGACCCAGATACAAGCAATCAATTCTATGTATTCCTTCCAGATATTGCCTATACACAATGGGTTCCTGTTCCAGATTCAACCCACAAGCAAGGCTCTACTCATTTATTAAACATAGAAAGCAAAGAATCAATAATGCTAACTGGAGGATGGGCCCCCCAATTCTTTCCTGATGGTGAAT
>JBFMDZ010000162.1 GCA_040753555.1 bacterium | reverse complement strand
TGGCAGTAATGGTTGTGGTTTCTCCCTCTAAGGGAACCTGGGGGTCAAAGAGGATTTCTGAAACAATAAGGTCAGGGGCTGCATCCTTGATTGCCCTTAAACAAAGGGCTGTGGTAAATGGGTCATTGTCCCAAGAACCATTATCAAGTTGTGCATTAAGGATATCTTCTAGCAAATCCTTTCTCATTGTTGCTTGATACATCAGGGCCTTTTCCCACAGGGTTTCTGGATTTTGTAAGATGAGCCAATTCCTTGCTTTCTCAATATTTGGAGTAAGATAAAATTGGTCTTTGTATTGATTTAAGGTAAGAATGGCAAGGGATGTGAGATATACATTGCTTTCATCAAATCCAAATCCACCATCTTCCTTCTGATTGGCAATAAGCCATAATAAAGCAGGTTCAATTACAGAATTATTGGTATAATTGGCAGATTTTAAGGCAGAGAGGGAAAGAATGGTGTCTAGGACAAAGGATTCTGCATCCTTAAAATCATATCCACTCCATCCGCCATCGTCGTTTTGGTAAGAAATAAGGGTTGTTAAATCCAAGGAGACATCCATTCCTCCATTAGAGAAAGTTTTAATCTTTCTTGCCAGATAGTCAGTTGGTAAGGAATTCCTATTAGCCAACCAGAGAAGCCCTTTACTATATTCTGGACCAATTTTATTAAAATAATGTAAAGTATCCAAAACCTCTGTGGTATCCCTTTCCAAGATGTCCATATTCTTTCCCCAACTACCATCTTGGTTTTGATTGGCATAAAGCCAAGAAAGACCATTTTCCATTGCTATAGATTGGGCAAAGGATAAAGAAGATATAGCAATTGCCAAGATAATCTTTTTAATTTTCATCTTACACCTCCATTTCTAAAAGCTCTTTCTTAAGTTTTTTCCAAAAAAGAAAGCTTGTAAAATAAGAGAAATACCATGTTATATAAAGTAAAAGTAAAGGATAAAGAATAAAATATCCTTCTGTCTGGCGAATAATCTTTACAGATTCATTATAAAATATGATAATAGGTAAAAATACAGGGAGTGAGTATAAAATAAAAAATTTCAGAGAAATTATCACTTCACCCGTTCTCCAATCAACACATTCTCTTTTTAGCATATATCTATAAGGTATAACAAACAATTCTCTAAAAAAATGCCCAGTGAATGTCTGTGAAAGCCATTGGTCTTGTAAGTCTTTAAGCGGTAAGTATTTTTCAATATGCTTTAAAAAGAAGACTAATCTGCTTTCTATATAATATTTCCTTCCAAGCCAAAAGGCAATCAGAAAACAAAGGAACAAATGCAAGATTACACATACCCATACATAAACCCCTTGTTTTAATATTATCAAGAAAATCAAGAATATCATTATTGGTATAAAAACCCAAAATCCTGAAGGTGGTGGATATGAAAAGTTATCATACTCAAAAAATTTTATTCCTTTTTGTAAATCCTCTTTTGACATTGACTTACTATTTATAATTTCCTTGTATTTATTCATTTTGCCCCTTTATTTCTAAAAGCTCTTTCTTAAGTTTCTTCCAGAAAAGAAAGCCTAAAAGGGAAAAGAAATAGTATGTTGTAGAAAATAAAAGTATAGGATAAAGAATAAAATATCCCTCTGTCTGACGAATAATCTTTACAGATTCATTATAAAATACGACAATAGGTAAAAATACAGGGATTGAGTATAAAATAAAAAATTTTAGAGAAATTATTGCTGATGTCCAATAAATCCATCCTTTTTTCAGCATATATCTGATTTGTACAAAAAGCCATCCATCTTTTAATAAATCTTCAAATGGTAAGTAGTTTTCAATATGCTTTAAAAAGAAAATTAACTTGCTTTCTATATGTATTCTTCCAAGCCAGAAAGCAATTAAGACACAAGAAAGTAAATGCAAGATTACACATATCCATACATAAGCTCCTTGTTTTAATATTATTAAGAAAATTAAGAATATCATTATTGGTTCAAAAAACCATGCTTCTTTAGGATTTGTCCAAAACATATCTCTCTCAAAAAATTCTGTTCCTTTTTGTAAATCTTCTTTTGATATTTTATTTATAATTTCCTTGTATTTATTCATTTTTTTAAAAGCTCCCAGCATGCCTTTAATGGATCTTCCTGAATAACTGGGAGTTTTCCTTCCAAAAGATAAAAGATACTCACATATAAAACGGCCTCCATGATTGCCACATATACTGTAACTATTGGTGCTCCGGGTAAGAAAAGGACTGGAATCAATCCTGCTATTAGACTGGTTACTGCGAATACAGCAGCAGGCCCTTTATTAAGCTGAGGAGCAGAAGCTTGAAAAATATCGTGAAGTGTCGCAAAAAATGCAAGGAAATCAGCAACAATACTTATAATCTTTGGTACCATAGGTAGAGGAATCAAATCCACCAACTGAATCAATGCCTCCAGGCAATCCAGTAATAATGCTATGCTTCCTCCGGCCAGCCCTCCCGAGATGATATATCCTCCCGCTCCTGTATCTGGGTCAATAACAATATAAGCCGTTCCACTCCAATTGTAATACTGAATATTCCTTTGAGGCACATAAGCTATCTTTCCTCCACTGACAGCATTGGCAATATCGGCCTTAGCCTCAGAGGAGATTTGAAGTAAGGGAAGAATGGAAGAAAGGTTTGTTTTATCAAGTTTATAAATAGGAATTCCCCTTTCATTGCTCAGCTGATGAATCTTTACCGCCGAAACAGCAGGAAGGTTATAGATTTGTGTGCAAAGGCTATGTTCTAAGCTAGAGCCATCATATCCAGAGTTAATCGTAAAGGCTATTGCCTTATTTTTATCCCCATCCTTTGCTATGGTTGAATAAACATCCCGATCAATATCAATAAAAAGGCCTGCAAAGGATAATGTGTGAGGTATTCCCCATAAATAACCTATTTTAAGGTCTTCTCCCACAATACCAGCCGATGGGTGTTTGAGATTAACCACCTTTGCAAATCTTGCCTTCATACTATTTATCGTATCTAATTCAGCAAAATAAAGGGAGGCTAATAGATTAAGGCTCTCTTGAATCTTTTGAGCAGGGCTTGGGGTGGGTAATTGGAAAATTTGATTTAAGTTGGCTATCTTTTTATCAATCAATGATTTTGACATCCAGTTAAGGTCTAATCCTATTCCAAGGTAAGCTCCCGCAGTTTCTTTGTTGGATACTACATCTTGCATCCCAGAGGGAGAGGTAAATGTCATAATAAAATCAATATCTTTGCCTGAACCAACCGGAATGCCTGTTGCTACAACATTCCCCTCAATTATTAGCTTGGGGGTTAGGTTTAAAAGATAGGGAGGAACTTTTTCTATATATTCATAGGTTTTAATCAAAGATTCATCATTTGGGGTTGATGGGCTATAACTTAAGGTAATGCTTTTTTCCTTTAAAAATGGTGTAGGTGCGGTATATGAAAAATCGGGATTTGAGGAATAGCCATTACTGAATACCTTGAAGTTAATTTGCCATTGGAAAGACGAAGGAAGCTGAGAATACCTGCTTCCTATTGCTACAATCTTATAGGGAGGGCTTCCTGCTAAATATGGATATTCTTTAACTACAACCCTTTTTACTCCGATTACATCTTCCGTAGTTTTATTTTGAAGGTATGTATCATAATATTGATGAACACTTTCCACATACTCTTTAAATCTCTGGAAAATTAAATCTTGAGGGACATTGGATACAGATGAATCAGTTATACTACTTGCTGATTGAACCTCATTGATAAATTCTTGGATATTGAACCCTATTGCTTGAGGGAAATCAATCGGCTCTTTGTATGTGTATTGCTTAAAGCTTCCATCTAGGGGTATCCATGTTTTTATGCTATCATCTTGTCTTGTTCCTCTATAGTTTCCATAAGGCAGATACGCCTCAACCCAGATATGTTCCATTCTTGCCATTTTTATCTTTCCGCCCGAGGTTATTCCTATAACGGGTATTCCTCCCGAGGCAATAAGGTTTAATGCTGAATTAGGATCGGTAAATCCTCCCACCCAATTCATCACCTTTTCTATGGGAATTCCAATGGTTCCATAGACATACCTGGCTGGGATATTTGAAACCCTAATTAAAGCAATAAGAAGGGAGGCTATATCAAAGGCATTACCCTGTTTTGTTTGAAGGCACATATCGGCACCTTGAATAGAGCCATAGGTAGGGATAAACTCAATATTGTTTCTTACCCAGTTATAGATTTTTACGGGATTATATCCCAGTTCCTTTGCCTTTGCCTTTATTTCTGGGCTAAACTGTACTTCTATAGTTTCTGCTAAATCAGAAGGGGTTGGTTGATTTGTTGTCTGGGCTAATCTTATGCCTTTTTTGAATTCTTCTATCTTTACCTTTGGCTTCTTGAATATTGGTTCTGCTAATCTATGGGGTAGCTTATTGGGGTCAAGTGGTCTTGGCTTCTCTTTGTATTGGGCTTTTTCTAGGAATTCCCTTAATACCCTTGTATCCTTTGTCTTTATTGAGGAATCAAGATTTTCCTTTAGCCTTTTGTAATTCTCATTGTATTGCTTAACAAAGTCATAGTGTCTTTGAAGGATTTTATCGGGTAATTTCTTTTCTTTCAGGAATTCCTCGGTTTCTTTAAATTCCTCCTGTAGCTTTTGGTTAATCTTTAGAAACTCATCCTGCTTCTTGCTTAAGACATTGGCTGAGAATGTCTTGGTTTTTGTTTCGCTAAGGCTTTCCTCTAAAGACAAAATTGCCTTTTCCCATTCCTCGGCT
>JBFMDZ010000161.1 GCA_040753555.1 bacterium | reverse complement strand
TCTTTATAGCTTTGTATTTTTTCACCCATTCTCCCCTTTTTCTGTGAAACGGAGAAATTTCTCCCCTTCTTAAGATTCTCCCTTTCTCCCCTTCTCCCTCTCTCCGATTCATCCATTCTCCGTTTCTCTCTGTAATGACTGAATAGTTACGATTTTTTAAAGGTTTCTTCATACCATTTAATCGTTAATGAAAGCCCCTCATCTAATGAATATTTCGGAGAAAAGCCTAAAATTTCTTTTGCCTTTTTACAAGATAGGTATTGATCCTTAATCTCTCCCCTTGTTTCACCAAAGATAATGGGAGAAAGGTTTTCTTTCTTCATTATTTTTATTATTTTGTCAACAACCTCAATAACCGTAAATGGTTGTTCCTGACTAAAATTAAATGCTTCTCCACGGACATCTGGATTTTCCATATTATCTCCTAACTTTAAAAATCCATCTACCACATCTTCAACATAAATATAGTCTCTTTTTGGGCTTCCATCAGAGCGGATTATTGGCCTTTCATTCTTTAAAAGGGAAAGGATTGTTCCTGGAATTATCCTATTAAAATTTAGATCACCACCACCATAAATATTTCCACACCTTGCAATGGAAATTGGAAGATTGTATGTATGGATATAGCATTGAGAAAGGAGGTCTACGCAGGATTTTGAGCAATCGTAAGGATTTCTTCCTTGCAATGGATAATCCTCCTTATATGGAAGCTCTTTGTGTTCACCATAAGCCTTATCAGATGAAGAAACAATAATTCTCTTTACAATAGAGGATAAGCCCCTTATTGCTTCAAAGAGGTTATATGTTCCCCTTATGTTTGACTCAAATGTTGACAAAGGGTCTCTATTTGCGGTTTCTACAATGGTCTGCGCTCCTAAATGAAAGATTGTATTTATCTCATATTCATTTATTGCCCTATTTATAAGGTAATAGTCTGTAAGCTCTCCATGGACAATATTTATTCCTGAATACGAAAGGTTTGAAGAACATACCCTGTCCCTGATAAGCCCAACAATAAAAGCACCCTCTTTCTTTAGCCTATTACTTAAATGCGAGCCAAGAAGCCCTGTAATTCCTGTAATAAAAACCTTTTTGTCCTTCCAAAAACCCATAAAAAAATATTACCTTTATTACAAAAGAATAGTCAAGAATTTTTATGCCTAAAATCAAAAACTAATAGCCTTTCTGATGCCAATTTCATACTCACTGTTTCTTTTTTCGCTTTCTGGTGTATATAGGTATTTAATCCTTGTTCTTTTTCCTATATCGTATTCAAATCCTATCCTATGCTTATATCTATATTTTTCACTTTCATAATCCTCAATCTTTCCCTCATAGATAAGATATATCCTTTTTGTCAAATACCTTCCTATCTTTACCTCTGTTCCAATAAGGCCATAGCTATATGTTTGCGTGCCTTGGAATATATTTTCAGGAAAAGGTGTTATAACCTCAAGGTCTAGCCTTGTAAGGCTTCGAACAGAAGAAACAAGCCCCTTTGCTATTCTCTTTCCAACAAGGCTTGCAATAATGCCAGATGGCCTTTCCTTTTTTCCTTGTATTATTTTTATAAGCTCATCCTGGTTTTTCTCTGGAAAGGATGGAGAGGAAAGTGAAAGCTCTATGGGTAAAGAAATCATACCTTGATGGGAAAGCCTTAAAGGAATGCTATCAATTGTTGTATCTGCATATCCTGTGAGATAGGGAATTCCATCCCTGAATTCAAAATCTGCGCTACCAATAGAGAAATTAGAGGAAAGGTATTCAACCATCCCCCTCTTTGAATGGCAAGAGCCGCTTGGTTTTATTATATCTTTCTCCTTAATAAGCTTTAACCAACCCCCTTTTTCTATCTCAACATTACAAAATTCATTATAGAACCATACATTATGGCCTGCTTCAATTTGGGGTCCATAGATAAATTGGTCTAAAAATCCTGTCCCTAAACCCTGCTTTTCTGGGGGGTATGTAAATCTTGCATTAGAAACAATAATTTTACCCCTGCTTACCAACCCTCCCTCAATATTTTCAATTATAAGCTCTGCCAATGCCTCTCCCTTTATAATACCAGGAATATCTATTTTTATTGGCTCCCCATTTGTTTTAACCTCAAAGGTGTTATCTTTTATTTGTTGAAGGCTAATTTTTGTTTTCTTTGTCTTTCCTGTGAAACTCATTACTCTAATGTCCTCATCATCTATAGCAAGCCTACAGGATACATCATCAAAAGGCTCTTGAAATATAGGAAAGGAAAGATTTGAACCAGCAATGCTTATTTCTCCAGATATCTCTAAATCCCTTACCTCTCCCTTTGCTGTAATCTTTCCTGTAACTTTGGCAGGACCTATTTGTAAATTATCAAAAGAAACAACAAGGTTACAAACACCTTTTTTTATAGACCCAGAGACCATACCAGAAAGATTTAACCCTTCTAATTCCTGATATTGCATAGCTTCTGTAATGTCAGGAATTCTATAGCCCGATATAACAATATTTCTTGTAGAAAGCGTGCCATCCATTGTCTTATCCCTATATAAACCATTAAATGAGAAAGAGCCATTTATTGGAAGCTCGGCAATTTTAAAGGAAGAAGCATTTCCTTTACTTTCAATCTCTCCATTAGAAGAAATACTTGTATCAAAAGAGAGGAATCTATTATCAATGCCAACATATCCTTTTGATGAAAGAGCCTTATCCTTTATCTTAAAACAAAGGCTAAAGGAATCGCTATTTATACCTTGAAAGAATGTTGGATTTAAGACCTTAATGTTTCCTGTAATCTCTGGGTTATAGAGAAATCCAGAAAATGTGGCACTTCCGTTTGCTATTCCAGAGATATGGGGAGGTAGAAGGAAGATATTGGAGATTTTTGAAATATCTTCATTATTAAACCCTGCAAAGCCTGATAGGGTTTTTGAGGGAAGGAAAACCTCAAGTTCAAATTCTGTGTTATTAACCCTTGCATTTTTTATAGCAAGGGTATCCTCAATTATCATTATATCAGCGATGATCTTTGGCCATGTAGAATAAATTTGTCCAAATATGGATGGTTTTTTTAGAGAGCCGATAAGCCTTCCCTTAAAATCTACCTTTGCTTTAAGGTTTTTTAAAAATCTTTCTGTTTTTATATTTGTTATAAGAATTGGTGCGTCTATTTTATCTTCTTCTACCTTAAATTGCGAATAAATGGATGTTATTCCATCCACCAAAAGCTCAAGGTTTTCTATAAAAATTCCATTTTCTAATTTAATATTGCATAAGCCCTGATTTATAGGAATTTCTCCAAATTTTCCATATTCTATAATAATCTTTTGCTTTTCCTTCTCAAAAACTATTTTTCCTGATAAATCCAAAGGAATCTGTTTTACAAGGTCAGCATATCTAAACATTGTTGGTTTTTCTCCCTCTTTTTTAAGAAAAAGCCTCCTTTTTTCTGACACTAAAGAAGCGACAAAGGCTTTTCCATCCCATTCAATGTTTCCATCCTCAAATAAAACAGGTTTGATAAAATTTAAGGATAAAAGCATTGGTTTAAGAGAGATTGTTCCATTTGAGCTTGATGCAATGTTGCTTCCAGAAAGAGAAATTGTGCCTGTGTTAAGGAAAAGGATGTTATTGTCGCCATTTATTGATATATCAAGGGTTTCATTATCCCTTTTTAGGGTAAGGCATCCAAAAATATTTGGTTTTTCAAGGTTTCCTGTAATTGTTCCACATCCATTTAATATAACGCCTTTAAAAATGGGATGAATTAAAGCTAGGCAATTAGCATTGTCAAATTTAAGATAAAGAGAAATATCCTCTCCTATATCTCCAGAAAACCTTGTATTATTTATATATCCTTCTTTTATCTTAAAAACATCATCCTTTAATACACCATCAATAGAAAATGGGAAGATATTTTTTTTGTAAGATGTATTGCCTGTTATATTATAAAAGCCATTTTTTTCCTTAAAATTGGCTTTAAAAAAAAGGTTATCCCATAAAAATGAAAGCCTTCCTGTGGTTATTCCATTTTTCCATTCAAGGTTTCCTTTGATATTTTTTGCATTTTTTATTGAGCAATCCTTTAGCTCTCCTATAATTTTCAAATAAGCCTCTTTTTTAATGGTAATATCTACATTTCCTTTCTTTGGAACTTGAGGAAGGTATGGAAGAAGGCTTGCCTTTGCATCTTTTATATAGGCTGTAAAGCTATCGGATGTGCCGTCTATACTTGCTTTTCCACCAAGTCCACAACCATTAAAACGAAACCTTCTGTTTTTAAGGCTTCCACTTACATCATTAAACATTCCAAACCCGGCTATCTCTCCACCTCCTCCAATAACCTTAATTTCTATGTTTGGAAGGCTTATCTTCCTTTTTTTCTTAAAAAAATCCCTTTTTATGGAAAAATAAGGCTGAAAAAGGATAACCTTAACAGACCCTTCAATGCCTACCTCTAATAAACCATCACCTTTTATGGAAAATGCAGGGTTATAATATGAAATTCCAGAAAGGCTAAATTTGTTTGGAAATATGTATTTTGTCTTTTTAATTTTAACCTCTTTTGAATATCTTGCTATCTTTTTCTTTATAAACTCATCTGCCTTTTTTTCTATCCAGCCAGAAATCCCTTTTGGATATGAAAGTAAAGGGACAAATAAAAGAATGGCTATAAATCTCATTTGTAATTATTCACCCCCTCTTTGTGAAACGGAGAATCTTAAGAAAAAGAGAAAAGGAAAATATCATCTTTGTCTAATTAACCATTTATCCACTTTCTCAATCATTCATATAATCTGTCCAATGATT
>JBFMDZ010000160.1 GCA_040753555.1 bacterium | reverse complement strand
AGACCGGTCATAAAGAAGAAAGATTTAAGGATATCGTATATATAAAAGGGGTAATAGGCAAAGAATTTCCGTATTAAAACATTTTCATTTGAAAATATTTTCGTCTTTAAAAAACGCTTAAAAAATAAGAACAATTTATATTTTATTTTCATTTGAAAACTAATATTTTCATTTGAGAATATCTATTGTCGTATAAAAGATAAAAAATCATTAAAAAACAAGCATTTTTTATTTTAAGCCTATTGGCATAAAAATTGCCACAACGATAAATGCGCGGGTAAAAACTGAAAATATGTATAAAAATAGGAGAGTGAAATAATGAAAAATAGTAAAACAATATTGAGTGCACTTATGGTACTTATGGTCTCTCATATAAATGCCGGAGACTTCCAAATTGACTTTGACGGAAAATTAAATGGAAATTCATTGGCTCCAATAAGAGAGGCAATCCTTACTTCTATTATGACTGTTCCAACGCCAAAGATAGATATAGAAAGGAATATAAGTATGAATGTAAAAGATACTTATATTAGCGCTAATAGAACAATAAGGAATACTATCATCCGCTGTGAAAAAGAAAGAAAAAATTCTGACACGATTGAAAATCTAAAAAAACTTCTTGTTTATGGAACTTTTGAAGAAAAAATATCTTTTTTAAACTCAAAAAATTATATATTTCCTGAAAGGTTTAATAATTTGAGTTTAAAAGATGAACTCGTATTAGCGACAAAATCACAAATTCAAGTTTGCGAAGAAACGAATTGTAGAACTGAGGAAGTTTGCGGATGGAAGGAATATTGCGAAACTGTTACAGAACTAACATGTACAGTTGTTACCGGAGCCGTAGGCGGAGCTATTGGTGGTGGCGCCGTTGGTGGAGCAGCTGGCGGACTAATTGGAAATCAAGTATGCAAATATGTTACTAAAAATGTGTGCAAAAATGTTAAAGAATGCCAGGATGTGGTTAAGTGCGATACGGTTTGCCACTGGGAGAATATAAGTGATATAGAAACGGATGAATGTGTCAATACACCACATGGAACAGTTTGTCAGTAAAAATTGAATTCTACCAGAAAAGTATAAGGGAGTTTATATGAATATTAAAAAAAAGTTTTCGGAAATTAATAATGATAAAAACATGAATAAATTCTGGGTAAAGTTTTTGAGTATTTTTTTCGCCATAACAGTATCTCATAAAATAACTAAGCTATATTTAATAGACAATATTATAATCGAATCTGCTTTTGTTGTGTTTCTTATTTTAATTTTTATTCTTATTTTTGGAAATTTAGATAAACTTTTGTCAAAAAATATGTAATGATATATCAAAAAGATCCAGAATGTTGGCTGTAAATTTATGACCTTCCTTTGAGAATTGAAGTATTCGGAAGTTGTTAAAATATAGATGGAAGGTCACAGGTTTGATCTGATACCTGTAAAATATTAGAATATAAAAGCGGAGGGAAAATGATAAAAGTGAAATATTTTATTTTTGCATTTCTTGCTTGGGCATTTGGTGTTAATTTGTATACTCATACTACTAAGACAGATTTTCAGAAGAAAATAGAAAAATATGTGCCCATTATTGAAAAAGATAAAAACGTAGATAGTGCTTGCGATAAATGTGATCAAAACAAAAAGGGCTAAATTCTTACTAAAACTTTTATCGCCTTTAACCTTACTTTTACTATTAATAATTTATTTTACTTTAAGGGTTACAATAGTGCCAAAAACATTGCGGGTAGCTTTCCCAAGAGATAAAGAGATATATTATTATGACCCGGCTAATATTCACTATCTGTCCCAATATATTTTAACTGAGAATTTTTTTTCGACTCTTGTATACTACAATATACATGGAGAACTTGTGTCCGGTCTGGCTGAGAAGTTTTATTGGGAAGGGAATGAAGCTTATTTTAAAATAAGGAATGACTTGAAAACGGTAGACGGTCGAAAAATAACTGCCAGGGACGTAGAAACAACTTTTAAAAGACTTGCCATTTTAGGTACAAATACCCATGGCAATATTAAAAATATATTATGCGGTGATAAACAAATAAATAAATTAAGTGACAATTGCCCAAATTTGCGCTTAAAGAATGATTATTTAATCTCTATATCTTTTAAAAAGAAAAATCCTTTTTTATTTTCCATGCTAACTGCCGCAGATTTTGGAATAGTTCCTATAGAATCAATAGATAATCGTACTTTAGCTATAAAAGATTACAGGAACACATCTGGTCCATATTTTGTGGACAAATATGACAACAAAGGATTCTTTATTCTTTCTGCGAATAAGACTAATTTTTTATATTCTAAAGATATGCCTCAAAAAATAGAAATAATTCCTTCCAGAATTAACAATAAGTCAATTTCTTTAGAATTATTTAAAAACAATAAAGTAGATATGATAACAACTTTGGACGATTCTTCGGAACTTTTGAGATATGCAGAAAACAATCCAAAAACTAATTTGTTTAAAACAGTTTCGATGCAATTATCTGCTATAACTTTTACTCCTTCCGGTGTTGCAAAATTCAGCAGAAAAGAAAGATTTGTAATAGCAAAAAAAATCAAGGAAAGTGTTTTGCCACATCTGTTGAAACGAGCCGGGGCGGAGGAAACTGCTCAAATTTTCCCGACCTTCGGTCAGGGCGCCTTATATGGACATCAGCTTAAAATCTTGGATGAGGAAATGGAAAAAGTCGCTAAAAGTTCTTTTAACAAGAGAATTGTGGCATGGAATATACCTGAGGTAAGCATACCAGATTTAAAAAAAGCTTTGCCCTCAATAGAAGTGAAACAGATCAATGGTTTACCCGGACATATAGATTATTTGAAAAATGGGCTTAATGAACCGGATCTTTTTTTTAGAGAATCTGATACAAGCGTTAAAGAAGATATAAATTTTTTTTATTACTATATGAACAATTATTTTTTTGTCATAAATGGTAAAGAGGGGAATAGATGGATTGATAAATATTCCCAAATAGAAAATTATTATGAAAGGATGAAGATGATAAATGACTTACACTATCAGACATTAAAAGAAGCTATTACTATTCCATTAGTTATAACTCCTTATGTAGCTTTATCAAATAAAAACTGGAAGTTTGATTTTCTTAATTTACATGCGGGTACTACTTTTTGGAGACTGAAGTGGAATTGGTTGACTGGATTTTAAATAATTCAAAGCGTTTATCTTTAAATGTTGAAAAATATAGATGGATTGATGAATGGTTGCCCGGATATTTTGATTACGCTGTCGAAATAATAATTCAGGGAATCAAATACAGAGGACGTGGGGTAGACAAGATAGAAAAAATAGCATTCGAAAAAGCATGTGCCGAATCATTGGAAAGAGCCAGTACTGATTTAAACAACTTGTGTCAAAACAGATGGGGAACAGCGGCTTATATAAATTTACCAGGTGCCAGAGAAAGAGCATACTGGGAATTATTGGGAATAGACAAAGTATTATGTCATCATTTTTGTAAAAGAAAGATGAAAGCCATTCCAATTGATATTTTAAGTGAGTATGTTGATATTTTAAGATTAAATCGCTTGTTAGTCAAAAATAATATATCATTTAGGTTTTATGAATTAAGTCCGGTAATAGACGCGAAAATTGTATGCGCTATTTCTCATAAGCAAGATTCTGAAATAAAAGGTTTTATCTCTGGATTTGGGGCTAATAAAGACATAAAAAAAGCATGTCTCAGCGCGCTTTTTGAATCACTTAGAACTCTTGTGGTATGTTTTTTTGATAACTATAAGTTAGATAAACCTATGGAACAGTTAAGGAAAGAAGGCCAGCCTTTATGGCATTTCTGTAAGGCGCAAGAAAAAGAAAGCTTGGATTATTTGAATACATACCTTATCCCAGATAAAGAGGAGACAGTATTGTTAATCCCTGAAAACATTTCCATTGATGATGTGAAGTTTAAAGAATTATCCTATATAAAAGGAATATTTCCAGATATTCCGCTTTTTTTTGTTCAGGCCAAATCTGATAAGCTTCTAACTCCTCAATTTGGGGATTTTTTACCTGATGAAAAAACAATGAAGCGTTTGGAAATTTTTAATGGTGGGCCAGTACAAATCAGTACCTCGGTTCCTCATTTTTATGGTTAAAAATATTACTGATATTCAAAAGTCTTTGAAGAAAATTTTTATAAAGGTTATTCTTTTAAATCTTTTAATCCTCATTTTTCTTGTTATTTCTTCATTGTTTTATACTGCTTATTTTAAACAAAGGATTGCAGAACACCTATCGGATAGTTTTAGGACGCCATTACTAAACGGTGATAACAGATTGATAATGATGGATATGTCCAGATCTGTTTTGAAAGATTTTTCAGGTCTTGTGTGGACTTCAATAATCAGGAGTAACAATTTCTCAATACCAGAGAATTATTCTGCCACAAATTTATTATTCACCGGCGTGTCTGAAGTAAAAATATTTTTTGATGAAAATCGAACTTCCGAATATGGTAAATTGCGTTTCTATTATAATAGATGGACTTATTTCATATTTGCACTACTTTTTTGGATATTTATTTTCTTGCTTTCAATAAAGATTGCTTTTATGGAAAGGAAAAGACTTATTGAAGAATATAATTTATTGATGAATTCTGAAATCAATAAATATCGTGCTGACTTGGCGGCACAGGTTGCGCACGATATAAGGTCGCCATTGGCGGCATTGGAAAGCGGATTAAAGGACGCACAAGTAACACAAGGGAACAAAGAACTTATAAACAATGCCTTAAAGCGTATAAATTCCATAGCCGA
>JBFMDZ010000159.1 GCA_040753555.1 bacterium | reverse complement strand
TATTATTATTCTTAATAAGAAATAAATAAAGGAGTAATGACACAATGGCATTTATAAGGACAGTTAAGACGAAATCGTCAACCGGTCAAGTCAATGAGTATGTCAGAATTGTAGAGAGTTATTACCAGAAAGGTAAACGCAAACAAAGGGTAATAGCTAATCTGGGCAATGTAGTTGTCTTACGAAAGGATATAAAGCAGATTGTCAATGGCCTACTGCAAAAGGTAGGAGAAAAACCATTAATTTTTGCAGAAGACTTAAGGAACGAAGAGATTAAGGAGTATGGGGTACGATATCTTGCTTCTTTTATGTGGCAGGAATTGGGGTTAGGAGATTTGGTATACTCAAATAAAATTGGTTTTCAAGTGTCAACAACCTCTATTATCTGAAATTTTTTTGACAAGTAAGCTCTCTAATTCTCCTTTATAACTTCCAAAATTCTCAAAGAATTCATGAACTGCTGCCTTAAACTTATCAAATCTCTCATAGTATTTGCCTCTTATTACTTTATCCTTGAAGAATTTCCATACACGCTCAATTAGATTGAGATTAGGAGAATATGGGGGAAGGAATATGGGTTTTATCCTTAAAGTTTGTTAGATACTCTTTTATTTCCTCTGAATGGTAATATTTAGCATTGTCAGCTATTCCCTTGATATTTTTTGCCTTTGGGCTTGGCTTTTCTATTTTCTTAAAACAACTTCTTACAAGATAAGGAGTTAATTGTATCATCTTCTCTTTCTATAATCTTCTTTGTTTCTATATCTAGGGCACCATTTATGTTTATCCTTTGACGACCACTATTACTTAAAGTCTGCATTTCCTCTCCCTTTTCTATCCAGCCCCACCCTGGCATTGAGTTATATTGGGGGTGAACGGCATCTATGAAGTATATCTTATCATCTTTTTCCTTATTGGCTTTTAGTTCCTCATATTTCTTAACAAATGCTTCTTGTTTTTCTTTATTAGCCTTACAGGGAACCAATCGGGTTTTCTTGTATACAAATCCTAATCTATGTAAAAGATGAACCATTCCAACTTAAGGTATATTTTTTCCCAAATCTTTGTTTAACAATCTCACATATCCCCTTTGCAGACCTTATTAAATGCTTCTTTAGATGGTCTTTTAATTCTTCTTCTTGAGCTAAAGACAACTTTCCAGAATAGCCATTATAATTTACATCCAAGAGCTTATCTATTCCATTTTCCTGGTATATCTTCTTGTAATTGTTTATACTTACCTCATCCAAAAGCAACATCTTTTTTATCTCTTTATAGGTAAATCCAGAGTCTAATGCCAAGATACACTTAATACGGTCTGCTAACTTCTTTTCTTTTGTCTTCCTATGCAGACCTTTTAATTTGTCCCTATCTTCATCCTTAAGAAATTCTGCCATTCTACCTATTTATTCGGCATTTTTTACAAATTACTTAAGAGATAATTTTCTTTCTTACTTGAAATTTAATTGATTTTCAGTATATCTGCACCAGAAAGCTTCTGTCCTGTTATAAAATCCCTTCCAGCAATTGCTGTGGCAAAGGAATAGAGCTGGCCAATTCCAGGAAGACCTCTGACCACGGTTGAGACAACCCCCGATACTACCGACCATATCTTCTGATACCATTTGTTCTTCTTTGGCTGGGGAGGGGGTGGAGGTGGCTCTATTCTTTCTAGCGCCTCCTTGGGAATATAGGTCTGTAACTTATCGGTGGATATTTGTTCTACGCTTCTCTGGCCAAGAAGTCTAAGGTATTCATTGGTTGTGTCAAGGGTTGGAATAAACCTTCTTTCTAAGCCAAGGATAAGGAAGTCTCCTAGGCTTTCATTTCTTACTACCCTTGCCTTAAGGGGATCACTGGTTGGGATAGAGAGAAATTCACTATCAGAGACTACCTTTGCATCATTAGGCTTTAAGCTAAATATCTGCATTGTTCCTGTATCAATAAGATGCTTTGTTCCTGAGAAGATAAGGAAATAATCTTCTTTCTTTATTAAAGAAGGGACATTAGAATAGTATTCAACTGTCTTTATTAAGCTTCCATCGGGATATTTTATCTCAGGAAGGACATCACCGGTTGGAAATTGGGATAATTGCTCTGAGGTTAGCTCTGTAATAGATGTGCCATCAGGGGCATAGGCTTTAACACTATTATTGGGAATAAGCCTTTTCTTTCCATTCATTATGTAAAATGTGTAGTCCTGGTATTTGATAAACTTGCCCTCATAGGATTGGGGATTAAAATCTTGGGATTGGGTTTGGATATTGCTTTCTGAGGTCTCATAAGGGTTATACCAGGGAGGGGTAACCAGGGATGGGTCAAGGGATGAAGCAAGAGAGCCAGAATCAGATTTATTATCTAAAAATATGAAATCAGGAATATTTGCTAATTCACTAGATGAAAGATTGATTGAGGGGATTACCTCAATATTCTCAAACCTTAATGCCCCAGGGGAGGTTATGGTTTCTTGGGAGGGGTAAACCCCTAGGCTGTCCTTTGCCTCTCTTGCAAAGGTTGCGGTTTGGGTAAGCATTGATTATTCTTTCTTTAAAGATTTAGGACGGGGCCGCCAGGAGGGATCGCATTCAGCTCTTTTTGGAGTAAATGTAAGTCTTTTTAGATTTTTTCCATCTTTGTCAACAATATAAAGGTCTTTTACTAACCTCATAGGCTTTCCTTTCTCTCTTTCTATAACCCAACCTTCAAAAACAATTTTGCTTCCATCAGGAGACCAGCAGGGATCCCATTCCCTCATTTCTGGACCATTAGTGAGTAGTTTTCTGATATTACTTCCATCTGAATTCATGAGATAAATGGCATTATATTTTGATTGTTCTCTTATGGAGTAAAAAGCGATTGTCTTTCCATCAGGAGAAGGAACAGGATAATCATCTTGATTATTATTGGTCAATCTTTTTAACTCAGTGCCATCTATATTCATTGTGTATATTCCACTGTTTAAGTTTTTATGATCCCAAAATGTGAAAACAATTTTTTTACCATCGGGGAAAAAACGAGGAGATCCTTCACTATCATTGAGAGTAAATGTAAGCCTTTTTTGGTTCTTTCCATTTGCATCTATAATGTAGATTTCACCTACCCCTTCCTTCGGATTATCTCTTGCGGAGGTAAAAATTATCTTTTTGCCATCAGGTGACCAAGAAGCACCTCCCTCAAGATTTCCTTTTAGTTTATAGAGCCTTTTTTTCTTAATATCTGCAATGTAAATAAGGTAGCCCTTTTTTTCCGATACAGAACTAAACAGAATCTTGTTGCCATCAGATGACCAAGAAGCGCTATCTTCATCACTTGATGTTCCAAAAACCAATCGGATTTCATTCTCTCCATAGATGTCCATCATAAAAAGCTCTTGCCCTGGAATTTCTTCTCCTTGAGATGGAACTAGAGCATTAAATGTGATATATTCTTTTTCCTCCTCTATTTTAGAGATTTCATTGGAAAGCTTAATATCCTCTTTGCATCCAGAGAGAATAAGGCAAAGATAAAGAATAATTATCTTAGAAATTGTAAAGATCTTTGACTCCATTTTCAATTGCTTCAACTAACCATTGAGGAAGGTTAAATCCAGATATATGTTTTCTCTTTTCTATGTAATAATCAACATCTGCTTTAATGAGCTTCCATCCTGGAAGATTCGGTTTTGGCCATTCTGTATTAGAGGCAGTTGCATTAGGATCAGATCTCATGGAAAGATATTCTTTAATGGCATCTTTATATTTTTCTTCAACCAGTCCAAAATTCGTTGCCGCTGTATTCCAAATATAGCTCCCATAATTTGCTGATTTTTCTACTATGGAAACCATCCAGGTTGGGTCTAGCTCAAGGATTGCTTCCTTGGGTTTATTCCTTGCAAAATTATAGATCATCTTGAAAACCAACCAGGGTTCTTTGGTAGCTGGGTGCAGATCAAGGATAATATCACATATATCCTTGGCTATCTTTCCACATAGCTCTACATTATCTACCTTGAAATTATAATATTCACTAAGCAACTTCTTTGCTTCTTGAATCTTCTCAAGGTCGGTAAGTGGCTTTCCCCCTGCTTCTTTTTTCATTTTTTCAATTTCTGCCTCAAAATATAAGGCAAGATCACGATTGTCTACTATTCCATCCTGGTTTAAATCAGCATTTTTATAGCCAAAGATTATCTCTTTTAAGACCTTATCCTCCCAGCCAGGGTCTTTGCTTGTTTTTAAATAGGCATCCCTTACTTTAGCATCAGGGATTAAAAGCCTTATGTCCTCATTATCTATCTTTTTATCATGGTTATAATCATAGCGTTTATATCCTGGAATAACCCTAGACCCCCAATAATATCTACGCCTAAGACCCCACCATCTTCTTCTTCTTATTAAACCCCTTATGCTACTATTTTTCCATCCAGGATCTTTGTCTGTCTTTCCCAAATAAGCCTCTATTTCTTCAATTACTCTCTTATTTTTAGGAAATAGCCTTTTGATGTCCTTGGCATCAATCCTTCCATCCTTTTCAACATCCCATTGATTTATTCCCTTCTCTAATACCCTTATCTCTTCTCTGTCCTCCCAGCCAGGGTCTTTATTTGTCTTTCCTATTGCATCATTTAGGAATTTAAGGAAATCTCCATTTCCCTTTTTTGGCTTGCTTGCCCCTTGACTTACCCCATTTGAACTAATTGGCTCTGTCTGCATTTTAGCACCTCCAATTTTAAAGCTATAAGCTGTAAGGATTAAGGATTAAGCTTTTTAAAAAGGCCTGAAATCATTCTGCCAATCTCTTCGGCTTTATCCATCAATGCCTCACAGTTTTCTTT
>JBFMDZ010000158.1 GCA_040753555.1 bacterium | reverse complement strand
TTCACGATTCAGGTGAGCTAATAACCTGTGCCTACACCTTAGGCATTGCCCATCCCCCAGGATATCCCCTCTATACATTATTTGGCAAAGTTTTTGTAACCTTAATCCCTATAGGAAACATTGCCTTTAGGATGAATATGCAATCCAGCCTCTTTGCCTCATTGGCTTGTATGATGGTTTATTTCATTACCTTAAAACTGAGCACCAGAGCACCAGAGCACCAGAGCACCAGAATAATTCCTTCCATTGTGGCAAGTCTAACCCTTGCTTTTTCCTTAACCTTCTGGGAACAAGCGGTAATTGCCGAGAAATACACCTTAAATGCCCTCTTTGCCACATTGGTTATCTTTATCCTCCTTAAATGGCAAGAAGGGTCAAGGGTCAAGGGTCAAGGGTCAAGGCTACTTTATTTGTTTTCCTTTATCTTAGGCTTATCCTTCACTCATCACTTTCAGACAATCTACCTTGTTCCAGCAAGTATATTTTTTATTCTGGCTACATTGTGGGAAAAAAATCCGCAATCCAAAATCCGAAATCCGAAATTGAAAAATCCGAAATCCGCAATCCGAAATTTACTATTGATGCTTTTTCTCTTTCTCCTGCCCCTTACTTTATGGCTTTACTTACCCTTAAGGGCAAGCCAGGAGCCTGTAATGAATTGGGATTGTCCGGATAATTGGCAGAGGCTTATTTGGCATATAAGTTGTAAAAATTATCGTGCTACTTTGCTTGAACCAATGATTCAAAGTTTTAAGTTACGCTTTATTCCTCATCTTAATCTTTTTATGTACCAATTTAGATGGTATTTTATTTTCTTGGGAATAGCCTGCTTTATTTTTTTATTTGCCAAAAGACTAACATGCGGTGCGTATTTGTTTTTAATGATTGTTACCAACTTTCTTATCGCTATAAGGTATAATATTCCTAATATTGAAGATTATTATATCCTCTCTTTTCTTCTTTTTTCCATTCTCGTTGGCTTGTGTGTTTATTTTTTATATTCTCTTTTCTGTACTTTATGGTATAAGTTTCTTCCTCATTATTACTTAATACTTTGTAAAACAATCTTTTGTGTATTTTTTTTAATTCTTCCTGTCTTGCAATTTAAAGAGCATTATTATTCCTCTGCCTACTTTAACCATTACATTAGCTATGACCACGGGAGAAATCTTTTAAAGTATGTTAAGGAAAAGGCAGTAATTTTTTTAGAAGGGAATGAGAATGTTTTTCCTTTCTGGTACCTCCATTATGTTGAACATCTAAAATCAAGTTGTGTACCCATTGTTATCTTCTTCTTATGGAAAGACCAGTTGTTGCAGGATCAACCTTATATCAATCAAATCAAAGGAAAATATCCAGATATAAACCTTACTACTTTCGTTGATAAAAATCCGGTTGTCTCAATGGATGACTTTCGAAAGATTAGAGTAACAGAGCTTATAGAAAATAATCCAAGGAGAAGGCCAATTTATGTAAAATTTGATAAAAACTTGTTAGATAAATATGGTTTAATTCCTGAAGGAATTTTGTGGAGAGTTTCGGAGAAAAAACTAACTAGGGAGGAATTGATTGAACAAATGGATAAAAATGAGCCAATATTTAATTTGCAAAGAATACTTGTTAAAACTTGTTCAAGCAAGAATGAAAATTACCATCGCAATCTGATAATTTCCAAATACTTAAATTTATTTCAGCATCGAGGAGTTTTTTATGTCTCTTACAATAAATATGAAAAAGCAATTAAGGAGTTTGAAAAAGCTTTAAGAATATATCCAGAAGATAGCAAGACTTGGTGTTACTTAGGAATTCTCTATTTTCAAAAAGATTTTATTGAAGATAAAGCAATAAAAGCGTTTGAGACTGTACTAAAACTTGACCCAAATAATACCTATGCAAAACAAATGCTTAAGGAATGCAAAAAAAACCCTTGACAAAGGTAAAGGACAATAATTATGCTTATGCTATGAAAGTGAAAGTCATAATCACACACATACACACACACACAGAGAGAGAGAGAGAGTAACTCGCCAAAAAAAGTTTTATATAGAATCTACGAAAGCAGGCTTGATTTTGAGCCTGCTTATTTTTTATTCAAAATTGGAGGTGTAAAATGAAAAGACAAATTTTTGTGTCTTTAGTAGTTTTGGGATTATTGGCTTTTAAGCCAATTTGGGCAGAGACCTATATTTCTGGGACAATTACCAGCAGCACAACATGGGTTTTAGCAGATAGCCCTTATGTTGCAACAGATACAGTATTTGTAGCTAATGGCGTAATTTTAACCATTGAGCCAGGAGTTACTGTAAGGTTTACCACAAATACATCTTTGATGTGCTATGGCACATTAAGTGCAATAGGCACACCCGAGGGCACGATTACATTTACATCTGACCAAGCAACACATACAGCTGGGCATTGGAATGGAATCAAACTTTCTGGAAGTGGAGCAAATGGAAGCCAAATCAAGTATTGCGACATTGGCTATGCAAAGCAAGCTGTTTATTTGGAAAATGTATCTGGGATTGTGATTATCAATGGCTATATTCATGACAACAAGGGAGATAATGGCGGATTCCCTGGAAGTATTGGCTGTGGAATTTATCTTTCAAATTCATCTAACAACATTATTGGAATAAATACAATTAAAAATAACACAGGAGGTCAAGGAGGAACAGGTGGCTGGGGTGGTTCGGGTGGTTCTGGTGGTATTGGCTGTGGAATCTATCTTTATCAATCAACAAACAATATAATCTCAGAAAATTCAATATCAAGTAATACAGGAGGTCAAGGAGGAACAGGTGGTCTTTATGGTTCAGGTGGTCTTGGTGGCATTGGCACAGGAATCTATTTTTCAAATTCAACCAACAATACAATATCACAAAATACAATATTAACAAACACAGGGGGCCAAAGAGGAATAGGTGGCAGTGCTGGTGGTACAGCTGGCAACTCTGGGCAAGGGTATGGAATATATATTGAGCCAAATAGCTTTAATAATACAATTACAGTTACGAATACATATAACAATGAGCCAATCTTTTATTATTACAATCAATCAGGAATAACCATTGAAAATCAAAATTTAACATTAGCTGGCTCTGGTTCAACAAATTTAGGAAGGATTGTTTTAACTCAATGCTCTAATTTTACCATAAGAAATAACACAATTTCTGGTGGAATTGGTCAAAATGGAATAACCAGTAACCCTGGTAATTTGGGTAGTATTGGTTGTGGGGTATATCTTGGAACATCAACAAATGGTACGATTATTAACAACACAATATTCCAAAACACAGGAGGTCAAGGAGGAGCAAGTGGCTTGTGGGGTGGTTCAGGTGGTTCAGGTGGTATAGGCTGTGGAATTTATCTTTTATCTTCAACTAATAATATAATATTAGAAAATTCAATATCAGATAACACAGGAGGTAAGGGAGGTAATGGAGGTAATGGGGACGACTCGACTCCAGGTGGTTTAGGTGGTTTAGGTGGCATTGGTACAGGAATCTATCTTTCAAATTCAACCAACAATACAATTTTAAATAATACAATATCAAACAATCAAGGAGGCCAAGGAGGAACAGGTGGTTATAAGAGTTCAGGTGGTTCAGGTGGTATTGGATGTGGAATTTATCTTTCAAATTCAATAGGAAATCCAATATCACAAAATACAATATCAGGAAACAAAGGAGGAAATAGAGGATATGGTGGAGGATATGGCAATTATGGCCAGGGATATGGAATCTATTCCATTTCTAGCTCTAATCCCGAGATTCATTATAACAACCTCTTAGGCAACAAAAATGGCGATTTAACCAAAGGCTATGGCGTTTATCACGATGGAACCTCTGGAACCATCTCTGCAACTTACAATTGGTGGGGACATTCTTCTGGACCAGAGCATCCAGTTACAAATCCATCAGGTCAAGGAGATAAGGTAAGTGATTGGGTTGAGTATAGACCCTATCTTTTAGGAATATGTACGGCATCAAGTATTTCAGTTATTCCCACCTCTGGCCCAATAGGCACAATAATAACTGTCCAAGGCCAAAACTTTGCTACAAATTCTCTTATTTCTATTGATTTTGGCACCCATCTTACCATTGCAATTACAACCTCTAATGAATATGGCTCATTTTCAACCACCTTCATTGTAGACACCCAACCATCCTGCACAAAGATAATTACTGCAAGTGATGAATATGGAGGAACAGCTATTGCCCATTTCAAGATTCAAGGTGCATTTATTACAAAGCTCTCACCAATCTCAGGCTCTGTTGGAAGCATAATAACAATAGAAGGAGTAGGTTTTGCTGGTTCTTCTTTAAGCATAGATTTTGGAACAATGCCAACCATAACAACAACAATGTCAAGCATCAACGGTACATTCTCCACAACCTTTATTGTCAACACCCAACCCCCTTGCACAAAGCTAATTACCGCATCTGACTTTAAGGAAATAGCAACCATGATATTCTTGCTTATTCCCAGTCCAAGGATTACACATCTTCTTCCTCAATCAGGTTTAGCGGGAACAATTATAACCATAGCAGGCTCTGGCTTTGGACCAAATACCCTAATAACCATTGCCTTTGGAACAAATCAAAATATTACGAACACCCTCTCATCGGCACTTGGTTTTTTCTTAACCACATTTATTGTAGATACTCAACCTGTCTGCACAAAAATAATTACTGCCTCAGGGGATTCTTGTGCAGGTTTGGTATATGCCACCACAACATTTAAGCTTATTGGCATCCCAGGTATATCCTTAGAAAAATCTGGACCAGAAGAGGCCCTAACCCTATCCACCATTACCTATACCCTCAAATACCAAA
>JBFMDZ010000157.1 GCA_040753555.1 bacterium | reverse complement strand
ATATAAAACTTGTGGTTCCTTCAGGAGGTAATGGCTCAATGGTAAATTCTTTTTCATTTTGCAATTTAAAATTTAAAATTTGCAATTTACAATTTATTAAATCCGTAGGAATTATCCCTGTATTCTTGATATTGAAGGTAATCGTATTTGTCCCTTGCTTTATGGTAAAGGGATTATAATTGATTGAGATTTTCTTCTCTGGAATAAATATGGAAAGGTCTTTTGAGCTAACAATAATGTCCTTGTAGATAGCCTCAATCCTTAAGGGATAGATTCCCGGGGAAGGATTATTAAGAGCAAAGGAATAATCAATGGTATTTGTTTCCAAGGATTTTAGGATAAAGGTTGTTTTGGTTGATGTAAATGGAGATGAGATGTTTAATGAGATTGGATAATCAAATTCTATTTTGTTGGTTATGGTAGCTTTTAAAGAAACATTGTCATTTGGGAGATAGAATGGCTTTAATGGTTGGATTTCCATATCTATCTTTGGATAGGCTATTTTACCTTTACTAATCTTATTCCCAAGGTATCTTCCATTCTCATAGAGGAATATGGTTAGTCTATAGCTTGAGTTATCTGGATAATCTGGGATAACTTCTTCTATTTCAAATGGTATTTCTATGTTGGATGATATAGAATAAGTTCCCAAGAATCTTGGCATATCCCTATTTAGCCTTGTGTATATGCTTATTATTCTCTGGTCTTTCTCTTGGTTTGTTATATTAAGATTAAATGAGCCTTTTCCTTTATAAAGGAAATCTGGTCTTTCTGGAATAATGGAAAAGGAAAGAAAGGATGGGGGATAGCCATAGGAATTAGAAACAGCAAACCTTTGGAAGGATTTTGTTATGCTTCCTTGTTCATTTAGAGACTCACAATCCATAGTGTATATGCCTAATGTTGATTGGGGTGGAATGGTTATTGGGTTATCCTTTGCCTCAATGGTTAAGGAGCCAGTCTTTCCTGGGTTATAGACTATTGCCTTTATCTTTGATGTTGATGTTGGAATTAAAAGATTGAGGCTAATTTGTTGGTTTGGAGAAAATGTGGGAATAGGTGTATGTGGGTTTTTTGCAAATGTTATCAGGTCTCTTATAAGGAAAACCTCATCATTTGTCCATTGCCAGTTAGAATATGCCCAGTCAGAGTATAAAGAAGAGATAATAACGCTTCCAGCTCCATAGGGATAGGAGATCATAACCGGGTTATAGTTCTTCTTTCTGGTAAGAAGGATTTCGCTGTTTTCTGGATAGCTCATAAGATAGCCATCAACATTTCCTGTAATGTATAACCCATTCTGTCCTGACATTATGGGATGAGGCTTTTCAATATAAACAGAGTTGGTAAAGCAGAATTCATCCTCTGTCCAACCAAAGCCTGTTGGTGTTCCAGGAAGAGCCTGGAATTCCCTTCCCTGTTGCTGGGCAAAAGAGATAAGGGTTCCTCCTTGGGATACATAATCCCTTAGCTTCTCTCTAAATATTGGATTATTGCTTTTTCCAATAAGGCCACCAGAGGGAATAATAAGTAAGGGATATTTGGTAAATAATTCAAGGGGTGCATCTGGGTCTCTTAGGTTAAATGGCTCATTGAGGTCTGATAGTAGTTTGCACATCTCTTTGACATAGCCAGAATTAAGGACAAGGATGTCTGAATATAAGCTTACAGGAACCCAGTCTATTTCTTGGGGAAGGGAATTATTATCATCGGGTGGACGACAGGATGGACCGGGGGCTTTAAGGGGTGGATCAATTATTTCTTCTCCTACTATTTCTTCTTCTTCATCCTCAGTGATAGCAAATCCATATTCAGCAGGGGTTGGGTCTTTGTTTTCTGCCTCATCTATGGCATAGACATAAAAGCGATATGCTCCTTTTTCTAGGCTATATTCTACTGATTTCTCTGGAAATGGTAATTCATCTGATTTAAGAGACCTATTCATCCCAGAAATAAGGTAATAGATAAACTCAAGCTTATCATTTGGGGTTACATTATCAGAGCCATCCCAAGAAAAGGATGCCTTTCCAGGTTCTTTTCTTTCTCCTACTTTCTTTTCTCCCACCTTAATCTTTCCTATAACCCTATCCCTGCAATCAAGAAGAAGGCGATAAAGCTCTTTTTTCTGGATAATCTTCTTTGCAGGGGTAATCTTGGATGAGGTAAGCCAGGTTTCGGGAGGAATTTTGTCTATTACTTTGGCAGTAACTACCTTATTCTTTCCAAAACCAGAATTTGAGCTAGGAAATGGGCTTACAACAATTGTTCCCTCTACACCTGAGGTTGTAAGAATTGTTTGGGCTCCTCCATCGGCTTTCCATTCAATCTCTAATCCTGGATTAGTGTTTCCTTTGACTGGAATGTTGGGTAAAATAATCTTTTGATTTGAGATTGGAATGAGGATTTCAAGGAATAAGGAAGAAGGAGAAGATATTTCTGATGTTTTTGATTTTGAATACATATGTCCTGGTGCTGACCAATCTTCAGAGTCGGCCGAGCCTTTTGTCCAGGTGTGTTCGGCAGCATAGGCTCTTGGTTCAGAATATGCAGCAAAGTCAAAATCCCATTGATCAAATGGATTTGTATCAATTTTTGTTGGATCAAAACCTAATGATGGTTCTAAACTATCTGGTATATCATCTCCATCTCCATCTTGGCTAGGATCATAGCCATTTGGCCAAAAACCCCACCAGTCAGTTAAATGAGTATTTTCGTGGATACAAGTTTCGGCAAAACAATCAATACCGTTATTTCCAGTTTCATTATTATACCCACTGGCTAGATTACACACATAAAAATAGTTCTTTGTACGCTCGTAATACCCATAAACATCATTTCTATTAGAATATCGGTGAGCTCCTCTGTTTGCCTTTGTTTGAGACCAATAATAATACCAATTGGGATCGCTTGAGGGATTTTCATTGCCATCCTTATTAAAGAAATATCTGACCTGCACTGATTTTGTAATCTCTTTGGCTGTGGCAATATCAAAGCTGGAATTTATTCCAAAAACGATATATGCCAGAATGATTGATTTTGATAGATTTCTAATCTTCATAATTTTACTCAACTACCCTATATTCATTCCCTTTCCTTTCTACTTTTACCCCTAGTTTTTGTAATGCTGATCCCGCCGCATTTCTTACATTATAAGAATATTCCCTATATACTACTCTACCTTCTGCGTTCCTCCATCTTTCTTTTTTTATTATTCTAGCTGAGAATATTGTTTTTCCATCAGGGGTTCTTTCATAAATATGTTTTTTCATTTCTTTTCCTAAATCTTCCGAGACTAACCTTCCCGATGTCAGATAATTATCCTTTAATGCCTCTTTTAAATAAGGAATAGCCTCTTTAGCACCTAATTCACCAAGAAGATATGCAGATGCAGCTCGTAATTCACCTCGAGGAAATGGAGCATTTCTAAGGGTTTCAATTAAAACAGGAATAGAATCTTTTATTTTCCATTCACCTGCTAGAAGTAAGCTCAGACGATACCTAAAAATATTATTCAAGCTTTTATCATTCATATATTTTATCAAAGAGGATATATAAACATCCTTTTTTTCTGATGCCTCGATAAAATTCTTTAATACCTCAGCAAATTCTCTTTCCACATATTCATCGGGAGGAGGATAGTCATGCCTAGGGGGAGGATACATATCCTCACGTTTTCTTTCTATTTCACACTCATATTGCAAAGCCTTTATTAAGGCATTAAATGTTTCTGGGGCTCCAATATTGGCTAGTGCTTGTGCAGATTTTTGTCTAATGCTCCAACTTTCTTTCTTATCTTCTAATCTTTCAATAAGAGCAGAAACAGCTTTTTTATCCCCTATTTTGCCCAAGGCGTCACATGCCTTCCATTTTGCTGTCCATTCTTTATCTTGAAGGGCTTTTATTATCTCAGACACCGCCTCTTTTGCTTTCAAATCGCCTAAATCCTCAATTATTCTAGCTTTAATATGTGGTGCCTCTTCCTCAGATAATTCTTTGATCATCCTCTTTATCTCTATAGCTTGAACCTCTCGTGCTTGGGTTCCCTTAATTCCCTCTGTCAAAGTTCTCTTGGGTTCTCCCCATCCTATCCCTGCCAGCAAGCCTAATACCATTAGGCAAGCTATTCCTTTGTTTAATCTTTGTTTAAACATCTTACATCACCTCTCTATAAATATATTTTTAACATACTTTAATTTTACCAACTTTATCCTTCTTTTGTCAAAATAAATTCTTTGGCATCGGGGGTCAGGTCTTTAATTTTGACATTAAAACTTTTGCTTTTATCAAGGGTTTTTGCTTAACCCCCGTAAAATAAGGTTAAATATTTAATTTAACTATTTTTTTCAATTTCTTCTTTATTTCACCACCATTGCCTTTATGTCAGAAAAACCATCTGCCTTTAATTGATAAAAATATAGCCCTTTTGAAACATTTTGATTTGAGTCATTCCTTAAATCCCAAAATATGGCTTTTTCTTTGTTTGTGTAAGAGCCTGCTTTCCTGTTTCCTGCTTCTATTGTCCTTATCTTCTGCCCAAGGATGTTATAGATTGTAAGGGAAACACAAGAACCCTGTGCAAGGGTAAATGGAATAAAGCAAAAATTCTCTGCTGGATTAGGGAATGATTGAAGAAGGGATGAAACCAAAGGGAAATTTTGAATTGTGGATGTTGAATTTTGAATTTCTGTAGATGATGTTGTGGTTTCATTAGGAATATAGAAGGAATTAGAAACAGCAAACCTTTGGAAGGATTTTGTTATGCTTCCTTGTTCATTTAGAGACTCACAATCCATAGTGTATATGCCTAATGTTGATTGGGGTGGAATGGTTATTGGGTTATCCTTTGC
>JBFMDZ010000156.1 GCA_040753555.1 bacterium | reverse complement strand
GGTGAACCTATGATTATTATCGGCAATTTAGAGGATTTACTTAAGGAGGAATTTGAATCTTGCAAATTCCTGTGCTGTCCAGAGTGCAGTTCTCCCTTTGTCACACATTATGGATGCTACCAACAGAAAGGAAAGGATTACAAGTTTTCTGGAATCCTCTGTTTGGACGAAGTTTTCTTTACTAACTGCGGTAAGAAGGTATGTGGTCTGATGGCCATTGATCCAGAAGGGCCTTACCTTGTAGGTTTCAAAAGAAGAGGCCAAGAAAGAGGCAATTAGAGAAGTATCGGGCAAAGAGAAGGAAGAGGCAAGAGAACTCTATGATATGATGATAGGAATGGATAAAGAGAAGATAGCAAGAAAGGTAGAAGAACCTGTCCGCAAGTTGTTAGATTCGCTCTTTGTTCCTGATAGATATTGGGCAAAAAGGATATTTGAAGGTCTGAAGGATAAGCCTTGGCTCTATGAAAATACACCTTTTGAAGGACACATAAGGTTCATTTTTCAAAACTGGAAAAGGATAACCGCCCATTACTTAGACCCAAGGATTCCATCAACCAACAATGCCTGTGAAAACTTTGCAGGATTCTTTAGAAGGCATCAGTATGGCAAGGGATTAAGGTCAAAAGAGAAAGACCAATCAGGTTGAAAAAATTGATAGGAATAGCTTTAAGAAAAAATAGGAATTGGATAGAGAATATTCTTAAATAGGGTTGCAGCATAGAAGTTAGAGTTTCAAGATTTGTTAATAGAAGTGAAATAGTGAAGTTCTACTTAAAAACCCTGTCAATAACCCCAATTTTGCAGATTGTTACTTTCAAAGATTAGTGGTTATGTAAATTTGATTGATATTTTTAGGTTTTTTAATTTTGAGCTTTCTTGTTATATCACAAAAGCCCATGGAAATGGAAGTTTATACTAAACCTTTACATTTTTTGCACCAAAGCCTCTTTTGCTCCCAATAAAGTACCAGATTAAAATATGGGTATCCAGGATATAGCTCATTTCAGACCTTTAGATTTCTAAAGAGTGATTGTTTTGCCTCTTCAATCGCCTCTTCGGTAATATCTCCCCCTTTAATACTTCCATAAAGAGAGGGTTTTGTTTTCTTTGTTTGTGGCTTAAAAACCCGAATAAAATCCCTTTTTAAAAACTCTAATTTCCTCTCCATATTATCAACCCTGCTTAAAACACTCCTTCTGGTCAATATAGTCTTTCTTGTCATTTTTGTCATCACCCTCTAAATATTTTATAATCCAACTCTATTTTGAGTAAGGATTTCAACATTTTTGATATAAACACCTCAATACAAAAATCAAAAATACAAACAAAACTTAAAACCATTAAACTCTGTGCCTTTGCCGCTTTATATTGCTTACCTCCCATGGCAATGCTTGTATTTCTTCCCGCTTCCACAGGCGCTAGGGTTGGTTTCTCCCTATTTTCTTTTGGGGTTCAGTGGGAAGGCTTGCTCTGGTAATTATCTGCCTTGGTCTTTCCTTTACTGGAGCAAGAGAAACCTTAAATAAATGCTCGACAATTTCTTCTTTCATATGATAAACAAGCTCTTCAAACATCCTGAATGCCTCAATCGTAAAAAATTCAAAACTCAAAGCGCAAAATAACAACTCAAAATTGCTTCGCGATACTTCGTATTCCAAAACTATTATTAACCATAAGTTTTGCGTTTTGCATTTTACATTTCTTCTCCCTGCCTGACACACCTTCCCCTTAATTGATTATCAATCCTTCTTGCCTTATGGCGTTCGCTTCCAAATAATATGAAAACACCGAGCTTTAGCACCTCTCTTCCTGTCTGGGCAACAATCTATAAGCCAAATAAAAGTGCAAAATGCCATAGCCAGATATGCTCTGTTAGGCGATTTGGCTTTTAACAAGACTGACCGAAAGAGGTTTTTCTCTCAATGCACTCACTTTTAGGATGGAAAAACCAATAACTTTTCCTTCCTCATCCACTTTTTCCATTACTGCATCGTTTTCTGTCTCCTTGAAGTACCCTGCTTTTCTCTCAAAAAGGACTTCAAGGTAGTCCCCTTCCGTGTCATACCAAATTTTTACTTCTTTTCCCATAATATCTCACCCCTTTTTATCGTATCTGTAAAATATGCCGTTATAATAAACAAATCACCCACTAATAGTTTAACTAATATTTCTCACTGACAGGAGTAACATTGTAATACCGATAAAATAGTTCAACCTCCGAATCCGTGCTTGATTTGACAATTATATCAGGATTTAACAAGGTGTTCTGTATTTTGTCAATCTGCCCCGACATTTCTGGATGGTCTGCTTCAATATGCCCTTGCCTTTCATCGGTTAATCGAACCTGCCTACTATGAATGTCTTTAAACCATTTCATTCATATTTACCTTTTCCTTTCTTGCCATTTTGCCTAATGTTCTGCGTGTTTGCGAAGTGCCAAAGGCATTTTGAGTAAGCGGAGCGAACTGCAAACACGCTGTTAGACGAAGAATGCCAAAATTTACCTGCATTCTTCCTAGGCAATTATTCCCCTTCAGGAATTTTGACATCCTCAGCCATAGGCGGAAGTGGCGAGTATCCAGCGAACCTTAAGATAATTCTATCAAATGGTCTTAAGCCTGTCAATCACAGAAACTCAAAACTTAAAACTCAAAACTAAAACTTTGGTTATATTTTTATTGAATCTTTACCACAATTTTGCATTTTGCATTTTGCATTTTGCATTTTTATTTCACCTCCCATGGCAATGCTTATACTTCTTCCCGCTTCCACAGGAACAGGGTTGGTTTTTGCCAATTTTCTTGTGGAGTTCAGTGGGAAGGCTTGCTCTGGTAATTATCTGCCTTGGTCTTTCCCTTACCGGAGCAAGAGAAACCTTAAATAAATGCTCGACAATTTCTTCTTTCATATGATAAACAAGCTCTTCAAACATCCTGAATGCCTCAATCTTGTATTCCACCAAAGGGTCTCTTTGACCATATGCTCTTAAATGAATACTTTCCCTTAAGCTGTCTAAATTATGCAAATGGTCTTTTCAGCTTTTTTACACGTCCGCTTGAGCGTCTTGTTAGGCCCATGGCTTTCTGTGCAATATTTATTAGAGAGCGAAGGGCCTCATTCACGGATTCTTCGGTGGGGAAGGCTTTAGCTACATCAGGGTTCAAAAGGACAAGGTTAGTTCCCTTTTGATAAGAAGAAAAATATTTGCCTCTGATGCCCTTACCAAGCTCCTCACGGTGATACTCTGGACGCAGTTCTTCAGATTTAGTCTTCTTCATAGATTTTTCTTTCCTTGCGGGTCATAAGACGCGCACTGATAATCCTTGTTTTATCTCCCCGGTCTGTATGTGAGACAACAAGAAATCGTTTATGCCTTGAAAGTCCGAAAGTAATGTATCGATGTTCATTCTCTGAATGATCAGGATCTAAAAAGGTTACAGCCAAGGGGTCTCCAAAAACTGTTGTAGCTTCTTGAAAACTAACCCCATGCTTTTCTTCATTCGCAACAGCCTTTTTCGGGTCCCATTCAAATTCCATTTCTGCTGTTTCTTAAACTATATAAATAATTTTATCACCCTGTCTTAAGCCTGTCAAGAATTGAAAAGCTCAAGACTATTTATAAATCCTTACCTCAATTTTGCATTTTGAATTTTGAATTTTTATTTACCTCCCATGGCAATGCTTATACTTCTTCCCACTTCCACAGGCGCTAGGGTTGGTTTCTGCCTATTTTCTTTTGGGGTTCATCTGGAAGGCTTAGTCTTCTGGTAATTGCTGGCTTTGGTCTTTCCTTTACAGGAGCAAGGGAAACCCTGAATAAATTACCTACAATCTCTTCCTTCATATGGTATATAAGCTCCTCAAACATCCTGAATGCCTCAATCGTAAAAAATTCAAAACTCAAAGCGCAAAATAACAACTCAAAATTGCTTCGCGATACTTCGTATTCCAAAACTATTATCAACCATAAGTTTTGCGTTTTGCATTTTACATTTCTTCTCCCTGCCTGGCACACCTTCCCCTTAATTGATTATCAATCCTTCTTGCCTCATGGCGCTTAAGTTCCTATAATATGGAGACCACCAAGGCTTATTACCTCTTCTTGTTCTCCCTTACTTGGTGGATTTCCTCCTAATATTATATCCGTTCCCCTTCCTGCCATATTTGTGGCTATTGAACCATACCCTTCCTTCCTGCCTTAAGCAACAATCTTAAGCCTTTATTTAGCGGCTTTCTCTTCAAGCCACTTTTCTGTTCCAATCTCCTTTCTCTTCACAAGCTCATTTTGTCTTGTAAGAACAAACTTCTTTGCCTCTTCTTCACTTAGGGATGGATCGTAAAAGTTTGAGAATGTTCCACAAGGTAAATCATCACATAGTCCACAATGCTCCAATTGCTTCTTGTTGATACAGCAATCGTATAATGGACAAACCTCAACCTTCATTTGAGCTGTCCAGAATGGCTTGCCTTTCACATTGCCGCATCCTTGGCATAAATTCTTGTAGTATTCACAAGTACCACAATAGAACCCACATACAGGTGCTAAATTTTTTTATCTAGCATTATTTTCACCTCCTTTGTTTTTTAACTTTTTCTTTCCTTTTTATAAGCGTCCTTGCAACTAATGAGCCAAGCCTTTTTGCTTCTTCTAAGCTCTTTGGATTCTTTTCAACTCCTCCCTTGGCATCAACACTAAAAACCTTATTTTCAGACCCTCTTACTAAATACATTCTAGTGCCCTGTCCGATAAAAGAGGTATAATAACTTGACATTACAATAAAATCTTGCTATAATAATATTATGGCAAGAAAATCTGTAAGAATTGAATTAAATCAGGAAGAAAGGAAAGAGATAGAA
>JBFMDZ010000155.1 GCA_040753555.1 bacterium | reverse complement strand
AAGGAATTTAAAGAAACTGAGGAATTCCTGAAAGAAAAGAAATTACCCGATAAAATCCTTCAAAGACACTATGACTTTGTTAAGCAATACAATGAGAATTATGCAAAGCTAAAGGAAGGAATAGAAGAAGCAAAAAAGGGAAAGACAAAGGAGCTAAAGGAATTCCTAGAAAAAGCACAATACAAAGAGAAGCCAAGACCACTAGACCCAAATAAGCTACCTCATAGATTAGCACCACAAATAAAGCCAAAAGAGCCAAGGACGAAAGAAGCGGTAAGCCGTAAGCTATCAGCTGTAAGCACAGAAGATTATCTCAAAGAAACCATTGATGTTCAGATAAGCGATGAGATAAAGAAATTAGCTCAGGAAACATTAAAGAAAAACCCAGTCTTGCTCTATGAATATGTCAGGAATAACTTTGACTATGAGCCATACTATGGATCTTTAAAAGGAAGCCAACAAACCCTCTGGGAAAAGGCAGGCAATGACTTTGATTTAGCCTCTTTGCTTATTGCCTTATACCGAGCTGCAAATATCCCTGCCAGGTATGTCTATGGAACAATAGAGCTTCCCATAGAAAAAGCAATGAACTGGGTTGGGGTAAAAGACCCATACACAGCAGCCCAAATCTTTGCCTCTGGTGGCATCCCATCCAAAGCGATTACATCTGGTGGAAAGATTATTGCCATAAGGTTAGAGCATATATGGGTGGAGGTGTATATTCCATATCTTCCTGATGAAGGGATAAGCTCAAGGGGACAAAAGATGTGGATTCCCCTTGATGTAAGCTTTAAGCAATATCAAGAAAAGGAAGGGATTGACTTTGAAAAAGAGCTTCCCTTTGATAGCCAAAGCTTTATAGACCAGATAAAAGGCTCTGCTACGATTAACGAAACCGAAGGCTATGTTACAAATGTTTCTTCAGCCTTAATCAATACAGAACTAACAGAGTATCAAACCAGGCTTGAGGAATATATTAAGACCAACATGCCTGAGGCAACCTTTGGCGACCTATTAGGAGCAAGGATGATAAAGAAGGAGGAATTTGGAATTTTGCCTTGCTCTTTGCCGAATAAAACCCTTTTGGTTCAAATCAGATATTCTGAAATTCCTAACACCTTAAGGCATAAGGTAAGCTTTACCATTGAGGGGAAAACCTATACCGCAAGCACACCAGAATTAGCAGGAAAAAGAATTACCCTTTCTTATCTCTATGCTACACCAAAAGATGAAGCAACCGTAGAAAGATATGGCGGGATATACAATACCCCAGCCTACCTTGTAGAACTAAAGCCTCTTTTGACCATTGAAGATGAAGATAAAATAGAAGGAAATCCAGCAGGTTTAGGTCTAACCCAGGAATTTATTATGGAATTTACCGAGCCTAATCTAGGCCTAACTGACAGAATTTCAAATGATCTTATAGTTGGTGCATATTATGCAATAACCCTGAATCTTCAAAAGATTCCCTCCAGCCTTCTTAAACAAAGAACAGCAAAGCTAAAAGAGGTAGTAAATTTAAGCGAAACCCAACCTATAGAGAGAAACAAATCAATTGGAGAATTACTCTATCTTACCGGGCTTACCTACTTTGCCCAATTAGATATTTATAACCACATTGCCTCCCAAATCTATGACACAAGCTATATCAGACATCCCTCTGAGGGAATAACCATACTAGGCCTAAATGTCTCTTATCTTTTCTCAATGCCAGAAAAAGTAAGCTTTGCCGGAATGGGCATTGATGTAGATCGGGATGTATTTTCTCTTGCCTCAAAAACAGGTGATAAAGAAAAGGAAAAGAAGTTCATGCTTTCCTCTGGAATGACAGGCTCGGCAATGGAACATGGGATATTTGAACTCCTTTATAATACACCTGGTATTTCTGCGGTTAAGATATTACAATTAGCCAGCGATAATGGAATCCCTGTATATTCAATAAACAAGGAGACCATAAATCAAATCCTGCCAAAACTTCAGGTTTCTTCCAGTGTAAAGAATGATCTCCAAAATGCCATAAACACAGGAAAGATAGTAACCATTCCCCAAAGAGAGATTCAATACTATGATTGGGAAGGCATAGGCTATACCATTATTGACCCTAATACAGGTGCAGGGGCATATATGATTAGTGGGGGAATGGCTGGAGGGCAGGGAGTGAACATAATAGATTGGATAAAGTTTGGTCTTGAAAGGTTTTTAGATTATGCAAAAAAAGAATTGAAAATTTCTTTAGCTAAAATAGGAAGTTCTATAATAACTATTGTGAAATTTGTATTAGAGATTATTGATATATTGAGAGATCCAAATCTTAAACCCGGAGAAAAGGTAGAAGCAATAATAATATTTACCAGTTTTACTATACTAATAGGTTATTTAGCAGGATCCCTTGGCTTTTGGGGCGGATTAGTATTTTTAGTCTTTGTTGGACTTATTATATATGGCTATGCGAAATTGATAGATTATGCCCGTAGATCAGTAGGATTATCTTGTATGCCTTCTTTATATAAATTGGTCTGGATTATTTATTACAATAAAATTCAAAAACAATGTTTCTTATTTAACATTGCAGATTGAATATGTATATCCAAGGGAAAAGATAAAGATGAAGAACAAAATATACAAGAGACCGGGATGGACAAGTTTTGTTATACTTTTATTTTCCATTCTGACAGGTGTAATGTGGTTTTTTCTCTCATTTACTATAGAAAATAAAATTGAAAGATGTTTTGGATTTTATATAGCTTGGCCATTAGTAATAGTTTGTGGATTTATATTATCTCAAGCCTGGAAAAATTATCGGATAATTATAGAAGATGAATCTATCACTATGATAGATTGGAATTTGGGAAAGTTTCAGTTGGGTAAGCCAATCTTTGTTCAAACAAGATGGGAAAACATAATAGCAATTTGTTCAGTAAATTATCTCTTTAGAAGAATGACTTTTATTATCCCTAAACCAAATCCAGAAGATCTCAATAATGTAGATAATATTACTTCCGAAGTTAAACTAAATAGAAAAGAAAAAATAGCAAAACTCTATATTGATTGGTTGATAACTAATCAAAAGGGAATATATATTTGTCCAACAATAAAGAATTATATTAGTTTAATTAGAAAAATACTAACCAAAGCACCTCAAGCAGTTGTAGATGAAAAAATAAAGAGGTTAATAGAAAAATGAAAAAGTCAAAAAAACCTTGGAATCCTTACTGGATTGGCATCATTTCTGTCTTTTTTAGTTTTGTGGCAGGTGGAATATTAGCAGGCTTTAATTATGGCCAAATGGGCAAACCTGATTTAAAAAGAAAAACCATAAAATATACGCTCATTGGATTTGGAGTTTTATGTATAATTATTATTTTGATAAGGCATTTTATTCCTGAATTATTACATATTCGTATATTTGGTATTTATGGATTAGGCACAATAATCAATATAATCGTAGGAGGAACTATTGCAGGAAGACAATTGAGACATTATAAAGAATGGAAACTAAAATATGAATTAGGAGGCGAGAAGGAAGAAAGTGAAGTTATAACTGAAATAAAAGATGTCTCTAAAATTAAAAGACGTCCAATATTTATTACAATTTTATGCAGTTTTGGTTTTTTAATATATGGACTCGGGTTTTTGTGTATAGCATTACTTATAATTTTCCCAAAAATTCCAGGAAATCCACTAATTCGGGATTTACATGAATGGGGTCTTATACCTACTTTAATCTTCATGTTGACCCTTATTTTGATTTTTGCTGGATTTATTGGTTATTGGAGAATGCGAAAGTGGGGTTTATGTCTACAGTCAATTGCGATTATCATCGATATTGTTAGGTGTTGTTTTCTTACCTATGAAACATATGATATTCTTAGTGCTTCAACTTCAATTATAATCCTTGGTATTGGAAATGCTTATTTTAAACAAATGATATGAATAACAAACGCATCTTAGCTTTACAGGAGGAAGTAGAACCATGAAGATAAAGAAATTAGCTTTGGCTATATTTTTAACGACTCTGCTTGAAGGAAAGGTTGCCTTTGCAGGTCAAGGAGAATTGGCTATTCAAAAAGGGGTTGAATGGTTGGTTTTAAACCAAAACCCAAATGGCTCCTGGGGAACAGAGACAGAATATCCCAATCTTTGTTTGAGGGATACATCTTTGGTAGCAGATACTTTATGTTACCTTGGCACTACAAATATTGCATATTCTAAAGCCATTCAATGGATTGAAAGAGAGACAACTACAAGCTCTCGTGCTATTGCAAGAAAGATAAAACCATTAGCTGATGCTGGCTCTGATACAACAGCCCTTATTGGCACACTTACCTTGTCCCAAAATGAAGATGGTGGATTTGGGGTAGGTTTGGGATATGAAAGTGATGTATTGGATACCATTCTTGCCCTACAAGCCCTCAAATCTGCCAACTACTCTGACGCCACGATTATTGAATCTGCCCTCTGGTATCTTATATCAAATCAGAACGAAGATGGAGAATTTGGGTTTGATGAAAGCAATGTATATCTCACCTCCCTTGCCATTCTTACCTTAAACCAATACAGGAGAGACTATTACCTTGAAGAACCAATCAATAAGGCATCAGATTGGCTTGTAACCCAAACCCCAGAAACCCTATGGGAAAAGGCCCTTATGTACCAAGCAATAATGAGAAAGGATTTGCTGGATTATATCCTTCAAAACCAAAGAGAGAATGGAAGCTTTGAAGATGACCCCTATACCACTGCCTTATGCTTAAGGGCAATCAAGGATGCAGCCCCTGACCTTATTGTTTCAGAAATCCTCTTTGACCCCCAGGTTCCCTTAGAGGGAGAAACCACAACCATTACTGCCATCATTGAAAACATTGGAGGAAGCAAGG
>JBFMDZ010000154.1 GCA_040753555.1 bacterium | reverse complement strand
TTGAGATAGCAACGGTCATTCCTCTATCTTTAAATGAGCCTGTTGGATTTAAGCCTTCATATTTAAGATAAACAGAAAGCCCTGTTGCTTTAGATAGCCTCTCTGAAAATATAAGGGGTGTATTTCCCTCAAGAAGGGTTATAACAGGTGTTTTTTTTGATACAGGCAAGAAATCCTTATACCTTTCAATTACACCTTTGTAATCTTGCATTTTTTATAAATTCCCTTACCACAATGGTGTTGAATTTTTGGTCTAATAATGGGTAACGCATTTTCATCGTATATCCCCCTCATTTCTGAAATAGTCTTTGTCAAAAACTATCTGCCAAGTTTTTATATAGCCTTTTGAATATCGTTTGGGATGAAATTCTACAGGGATAGGGAAAAGTAGTTTCACATCTGGATGATTCCTTGCGAATAAAAACACTCCGACTGTTTGTAATTTGCTTCCAAGGGGACATATGGCTATATTAGAGCTTGATGAAAACTCTCTATATAATTTATTTAGTTCTAACATTGTTTGTTTATAATCAAAGGTTGAAAGTTGAAGGATATTATCCATTTCATCAAAAATCTTAATATTTCTTTTTTTTGCTTCATCTGCACGCCACTTCCTGCTTTTTCGAGGAGGTTCACCAATAATTCCTATTTTTCTTGATGGCTGAAGGAAATTGATAGCTCCTCTCGCTCTTATAGGGTCAAATCCCAAAAAAATTATTAGTAATATTGAATACCCAGGATAAAAAATCCCATTAAATCTTGGTAATGTAATTATTTCTTTCACTCCTGAGCTAAGATAAACCTCTTTCGGCATTTTTACATCTTTCTTAGATGGGAAGTAAGTTTTTGCCTCAGTATAAATAATCCGAATTTGTTTCAGGGTTTTTTGGGTTTGTTGCAATAATAAATCAAAAATTTGTATGATAGAAGCAGAATTAAAACTAGTAATGTCAACAGTAATAGAATAAATATGCGATTGCTTTGTAGCAATATTTAAGGCATTGATGAATTCATTTTTTGACTTAAATGGATCTGTAACAAAATATTTAGATATTATAAAAGGAGTCTTACTTATATTTTTTAATATTTTTTCCAACTTTTTTTGATTTCTCTTGTTTTCATCTTGGTTAACATCGTATTGTAACATTATTACATTTTCACAAATATAACCTAATTTCTCAAGCTTAGCTAGTCCTGTTGTGCACCTATCTTCAAAACCCATTGCACAAATAAATAGGCCATCATTTCTATGCTGTAGAGACAATTCATCTATTGATGGCAAATTATTCATCATTATAATCCTTCCCAAGTAGAGATTTTAAATCCATTTTCTTCTTTATCAAATATAACTGTTTGCCCCCTCTTTCTTTTGAGAAATTTGGTTCCTACTTTTTTAAATTCATCAGGGTTAAGCAGAAAATCTTCAAACCTTTTTACGGATATTCTTAAACATTCTCGGCGACGATAACTTATTTGAAGGGCAGGTGTATATATTGGTCTTAAAATAAAACAATTATTCAACAGACCTTTACCCCATGGATACCGTCCTCCAGCATCAGTGAAAATACCTTCCAGTAAGATAGTTTTATATAATTCAAATGCTTTATTATCCAATTCTCCAGAATCCACAATTTCAATTCTCAATATTTCATAATATCTATCTTCTTCTTTTGTTATCCTGCCGTATTCATACAGATATGTTTTAGCAATTTCACCAAATACTTCTACTAAATGATAAACTTCTTGTCCGTAAGATAATATTTCTTTAATCCTATCTAATCGTCCTTTAGAAAAATCTCTTACAGCCTTATCCTGTAACGAAAAGGGTATATTTTGATCGATATTTTCTAAGGAAATTTTATTATTTGCTATGGCTTTATTATATATCTCTTTACACAATTCAAGAATTGTATATATATCTCCGCCACAAAGGGAATAAATTATATTAAGACCAGCATACAAAGTCTCCTTTTTTTCGCCTTTTCTTTTATCGGCTATAAGAGATTTAGCAATATCACCTTCTGGAAATTTGTAAGTGCCAAACAATGAAATTGCATCTTTATTTAAAACAGTAGGTGTTCTTTGTAATCTTTTATTAATTATTTCTTTTACAAATTCCTTTCGTTCTTTCTCATTTGGATAACTTAAATACCTACCACCTAAATCAATGTAAGAAAATTCCCTATCTTGCACAAACCATTTCCCTACCTTTTCTAAATCAAAGTCTGTTGGAATAAAAGAAAATTTTTCTGTGGATATTTTGAAACAATAAAGATTGTTCCTAACCCCAACTATTCTATTAAATGCTTTTTGTATTTCCTCCCTAACTTTAGGAATACTATAGTCATCAAGGACAAAATAGATTTGTTTATCCCTAAAGAATTCTATACTATTCTTTAGAAGATTGCATAATTCATTCAAATAGTTGACAGTTGTATATTTTGAGGGAGATATCGAGTCAATAATATATTTTTGAATAAGTATTGATTCTTTTTCCAATAATGTTATCAAATATGAAAATAAATCAATACCTGAAATAAATAAGGGTACTCCTTGAAAGATATTTTTTTGAATAAAGTTTACAATATTTATTTTTGCTGATGTGGTTATATCTAAAAGTTTCAACTGTTCAATTAGTTTTAGAGTAGATAAAACTTCGTGTGTAAACAAGATGTTAATGTAATGGATAAATACTTGCTGAGTTTTTTCATCAGAATAATTAATATTATATCCTGCAAAAGGTAAATAAAAGGTATTATGGCAATGGATATAAAACCCAACATATTTTTCTTTCATAAATTGTTTTTCTCTATAGTCCTTAGACATTATTTTGGTTTGTAGCCTGAGATTTTTTAATACCATTGACTTTCCAGACCCTCGTGGTCCAGAAATAACTACAGTGCCAAAACATTCAAGTTCATTATACCATGGCAAGTTTGAAGAATATAGATAATATAACAAATCACTTTTTTCAGGCATTTCCTCTGCACTTAAATATTCAAAAGGATGTTTTAGGCTTCCATCTCCTGATGAAATTTCAATTTTAGCTGACTCTCTGATTTCCTCAAGATGATTAATGAGTTCTATGGGATCAATAATTTTTCTTTCAAGAGATTGGTCTTCTAATTGTTTTATTAGAGTGGGAATAGATTGATTAAATTTTTTGTCGTAAACTTCTAAATCTTCTATGTAAACCCTATTTTTGTCCCAAAATTGCTTTAACAATATAGTAATCCATTCCATATCATTTTTAAATTTATCCCCTCTAAATGTTTTTGCTAGACCAAAATCGACGATTTTTACACGAAAGTTGAGAGGAGGTTCGTAAGGTTTTGGTGGGACAAGAAGGATATTTTTACTATGTAAATCCCCGTGTTCTAGTCCAACATCTTGCATTGCCTTTATTCCTAAGCATAATTGTCTTATAATTTCTATTATAAATTCTGCTGCAGAAGAATGTGATTTTCTTATAATATGGTTTTCTAATGGTTCACCATTCACATATTGCCATACAAGACATCTAATGTTAACTTCTTGTCCCTTTATTATTTCTATTTTTTCAATTGGTTCTATTATAAAGGCAATCTGCTCTATATCTCTAAGTCTTCCAGCTCTGCGTGCCTCTTCTTTCCAATTAGAATCTTGATATTTTGGTTTCAAGACCTTTATGGCGACAAATACAATGTCTTCAGGAGTAGATAATATAGTATCAATGGCTTTGTATGTGATGCCAAACATACCTTCTCCTTTTTTCTCTACAATTTTATATTTTCCAATTTGTTGCCCAACCAAATCTGGTAATGTTAAATCCACCATCATTTCTCCTTTTGAGTTTTATTTACAACAGCAATATTTGCGTTATTATTCAAATTTTTTAATTTCTTTATTGCCAATTTGATATAGATTGGTTTTATATCAATACCAACAGAATTTCTATCTAATTTTAATGCTTCCAAATTAGTAGTGCCAATACCGCAGAAAGGATCTAAAACTGTATCTCCATAAAAAGAATACATCTTAATTAGCCTTTTAGGTATTTCATTAGAGAAAACTGCTGGATGGTCTTTTGTGCTTGTTCCATTCAAGAACCATATTGGCTCTCTGAATATTCTAAATTCTTCTTTTGTAATCTTGGAAATTTCTTTTATTTCTTTTGGAACATCTCTTTTACCAATCTTTCTAAAAATATGAATTGCCTCTAAAGCCGTTGAAATCATAAAATTTGAAGGATATGGGTAACTACCAAATAAAACTGCTCCATTTCTTGAAGTTGTTTTTTTCCAGTAGATAGTTCCCATAAATCGTAAGTCCCCAATGCTTAAAAGCAATTCCCATATATCGTGAATTATATTAATAGTATAATGTCTTTTATCTGTGGCGTCAAAATTATATATATTCCCAATATTTATTGCAATTTTACCATCTGGAAGTAGAATTCGCACACATTCTCTAAATATATCTTTCATCTTTTTAAGATACACTGGATAAGTATCCTTATATCCCAATTGGCTAGGATGTTTATAGTCCCTAGCATTCCAATAAGGAGGCGAGGTTATAATCAATTGAATTAAATTTCCTTGTAATTTTTTTAATACACTTGAAACATTACCTATATAGAATATATGTTCTGTTTTTATTTCTTTAGCATTATTCTTGCAATCAAACTTGGATATTTTTCTTATCATTTTACATTTTTTCAGAAAAATAAAAATATTTCAATCCACACTTTAAAGGGGTTTTTTTGACAGACTCCCTTCCAATAGGCTGTAATATTTCCTGCATTTCCAACCGGGATAATGTTGTAATCTGGAGCTTTCTTTAATGTATCACATATCTCAAATGCGGCTGTCTTCTGGCCTTCTATCCTATATGGATTTATTGAATTAACAAGGCAAATCGGGTATTTTTTGCTCAATT
>JBFMDZ010000153.1 GCA_040753555.1 bacterium | reverse complement strand
ATTAAACCACGAAGGAGTAATTTCAATGTCCAATGCAAAATTAGCAATTATCAATTCAAAATTACCGTAAAGTTCATTTTGCATTTTGAGTTTTGCATTGCTAATTTTTAATTGAATTTCTTTCCTTAACAACAGGGATTTATCTTCCGCAGCAAAGCTTGTATTTCTTTCCACTTCCGCAAGAGCAGGGAGAATTTCTTCCTATCTTTGGGGTTTCCCTCTTTACAGTTTGAGGAATCTCAAAGCCTATCTCTTTGCTCATTTCGTTTTTCATCTCATCGGTCAGTAACCCCTTTTCTTCCAAAAATTTAAGGAATAGCTTAAGGAGCTTTTGAATATCACTGGCAGCCTCTTTATTCATCGGGACTTTCTTTTTAATCTTAAAGAATAACCCCATTATCTCCATTTGACCCATCTTTGGGCTAATCGTGCTTTCAAACAATGTATTGAGGATAAAGCCTGCATTTTCGACAATCTTTCTTGATTTGATAAGCCAAAGCCTTTCTGAACTTATAAATTCATCTATTAAAGGCTTTATGTCTAATTCTTTTTCTTCTTGTTGGGGCTTTTCTTTTTTCTTGAATAAATTTTTAAGGAAATTCATTCTATTGGAAATGCTTCACAAAGAGAGGCAACCTCCTTTCTTACATTTTCTTTTCTTCTTATTACCCTTTCAATCATTTTAGCTATTTCTTTCATTTCATCCTCTTTCATCCCCCTTGTTGTAAGGGCTGGTGTTCCTATCCTTATTCCAGATGTTATTGTTGGTGGAAGGGGGTCATAGGGAATAGCATTTTTATTAACAATGATGCCCTGCTCACAAAGAAGACTTTCTGCAATATTTCCTGTTATCCCTTCATCCCTTACATCAACAAGAAGAAGATGGTTATCGCTTCCACCTGTTATTAGCTTAAAGCCAAAGGAAATAAGGCTTTCTGCTAAAATGGAAGCATTTTTTACAATTTGCTTTGCATATTCTTTAAATTCAGGGGACAATGCCTCTTTAAAGCATATAGCCTTTGCTGCAATGATGTGCATAAGTGGACCACCTTGTATTCCTGGAAACACAACCTTATCAATAAGCCTTCCATATTCTTGCTTTGCCATAATCATCCCTCCCCGAGGGCCTTTTAATGTTTTATGCGTCGTTGTCGTTATAACATCAGCTATTCCAGCTGGGCTTGGATGGACATTGCCTGCTATAAGCCCAGCAATATGGGCAATATCTGCAACTAAAATGGCATCTATTTCATCGGCTATTTTTCTAAATTCTTCAAAGTTTATTATCCTTGGATATGCTGATGCACCACAAACAATCATCCTTGGGTTGTATTTTCTTGTCAATTCTCTGATTGCATCAAAGTCTATAAGGCCTGTTTTTGGATTAACGCCATAGGGTATTGATTTAAATATCTGACCAGAAAAATTGACAGATGCTCCATGTGAAAGATGTCCTCCTGATTGTAGGTCCATTCCCATAATTGTATCCTGTGGAGATAAAAATGCAAGGTATGCTGCCATATTTGCCTGTGTTCCCGAATGTGGCTGGACATTTACATATTCTGCATCAAAGAGCTTCTTTGCCCTTTCAATGGCAATGGTTTCTACCTGGTCTACAAACTCACATCCACCATAATATCTCCTGTTTGGATAGCCCTCTGCATACTTGTTTGTCAATACAGAGCCTGCTGCTTCCCTAACACTTGCGCTTACATAATTCTCTGATGCAATAAGGTTTAATGTATTTTTCTGCCTTTCTTCGTCAGCCTTTATTATTTCAAATATTTCATCCATTTTTAAGAGACTATAAATTAAAAAAGCCATCTTTGTCAATTGACAAAACCATATTTTCCTTATATCCTTATAAGGATGGCAAACAAAAGAAAAAAGAGCAAGAAGGAAGCCTGGTTTTTGAAGGAATACATTTTTATCCCTTTTTTTCTTATTCTTTCATTTATCATTCGGCTTTCTATCCTCAAGGATATTGAAAATGGAGGATGGCTTTCTACCCAGCTTATGGCTGGAACAGATATGACAACCTTTGATTCCCAGGCACAAAGTATTTTAAAGGGAGAGAATGTCATTTTTGCCTCGGCAACCTCTGTCCTCTATCCCTATTTTGTAGCTTTTGTCTATTCATTTTTTGGAAGAAATCTTCATTCTGTCTATATTATTCAGACAATTATAGCCCTTTTTAGCTATTTCCTCCTTTATCTTACAACAAAAAGACTGTTTGATAAAAATGTTGGTATTATTACATTTATTTTAAGCCTTTTTTATGGACCCTTTATTCTCTATGAGGATTCTTTGTTAATAGATGGGCTATTTACCTCCTTTGTCTCTATAATCCTCTATTTTTTGGTAAGGCTACAAGAAAAGCCATCAGGGAAAAATGGTTTTCTATTAGGTCTTATTATTGGAATATCAGCCCTTCTTCGTGGAACTGTTCTAACATTTATCCCCTTTCTTTTTGTTTTATCTTTAATATTATTTAGATTAAGGAAGGGAATTCTTATATCTTTCTTTATAATAATTGGAAGTATAACGCCAATAATTCCTATTACCATAAAAAACTACATTGACACAAAAGAGTTTATCTTTTTATCCTCCAAGGGAGGAACACAATTTTATATCGGAAATAACCCGGGCTCAACCGGGCATTCTGATTCCTATACAGAAAATCATAATGAAATTACAGAAAGAATAAATAAAGAGCCATCTATTTCCAAAAGGTCTTCCCTTTGGATGAAGGAATCATTAAGGTTTATTAAAAATAGTCCTTCTGCATGGCTTTCTCTTACCCTTAAAAAGGCTTGGCTATTTTGGGACAGCTGGGAGATTCCAAACAATGTTGACTATAGCAATTTTAAGAACTTTTCAAAGGTTATGTCATTATTCTTTAAGTTTAGCCTAATTGCACCGTTATGTCTTTTGGGTCTTATATTATCAATAAAGAGAAAGGCTGTGCTTGGATTGATATTTTTTATCCTCTCTTATTTTCTGACAACAACAGCCTTTATGGTCTTGGGAAGGTATAGGATAGGTGTTCTTCCCTCCCTTTTACCATTTGGAGGGTATGCAATTTTTTATCTATATAACCAAAGAAAGGAAATTAAAACAATCATTCCTTGTTTCTTACTATTTTCCTTGCTATTTATTGGTGTTAATTTCTCATCCACCCTTAAAAAATATATTTATCCATTGCTATATAAAGATGGAATTGAGACAGAAAAAGATGGCTATCTCTACATAATGGATGCACCTGAGGAGGGTGGGAATAGGGAAACCTTTACTCTAAACAATCCAAATAGGGTAATAAAAAAGGAGCTTATAATAAAGGACATTTCAAAGATAAAGGACAATTGCTTTTTCTTCTTTGATTTTTTTGGAGGACCTGGTTTAATCTCTATAGAAATAAATGAGAAACCTTTAGGAAAAACACCCTGTCCAAGTAGCGGCGGTCTACTTATCTTTGGAAAGGCAGGTGTTCCTATATCTATGTTAAGAAATGGAATAAACACCATTTCCTTAAGGGCAATGGAGGGTTCATTTGAGATACCCCTTGAGAAGGTATTAAGATATAGCAGATCCTTCATCTCAGAGGATGCTGGAAAGGGCTGGGAAAGGATAGATAGGGGAGAATTTACCATAAGGTTTAAGCTTAAGTTAAAATAAAAGCTATGGAAGACATTCTTAATCTTCCTTTGAATGAGCTTATATGCCTTGCAAATTCTTTTAGGAAAGGGTTTTCCCTTGATATTTGTTCTATAATGAATGCAAAATCAGGAATGTGTCCTGAGGATTGCAAATTCTGTGCCCAATCAGGCTATCATAAGACAGAAATTTTAAGATATCCATTACAAAGCAAAAAAGAGATTTTAGAAAGGGCAGAATATGCGAAATCTATTGGTGCAAAAAGATTTGGAATTATTACATCTGGAAAAAAACCAACAAATAGAGAGCTTGATGTAATACTTAAAGCAATCAAAGAGATGAAAGACATTTCAGTTTGTGCTTCGCTTGGAAGGCTTGATAGGGATGCTCTTTTGGCATTAAAGGATGCAGGGCTTTCAAGGTATCACCATAACATTGAGACATCTAAAGAATTCTTTCCAAGCATTGTAACAACATATAAATTCTCTGAAAAGATAAGGACAATAGAATATGCAAAAGAGGCAGGCCTTGAGGTTTGCTCTGGTTGTATCATTGGAATGGGAGAATCTTGGAGAGATAGGCTTAACATTGCAAATTTACTAAAAAGCCTTGATGTTAATTCTGTTCCAATAAATGTTTTAATTCCTATAAAAAATACGGCTTTTGAAGGAATTTCTCCTATATCAGCAATAGATGTTATAAAAACAATTGCTATATTTAGGATAATCTTAAAAGATAAGACAATAAAAATAGTAGCTGGAAGGGAAAATTTAGGTCGGTTTGAATTATTGGCATTCTTTGCAGGAGCAAATGGGATGATTATAGGAGGCTATTTAACGATAAAGGGAAGGGATGTTTCAGAAGATCAAAGGCTTATTAAGGAAATAAAAAGCCTCTAATTATTGAAGTTGAACTTCCATAAATGATTGGTGAATTTGTATGTGTTTAGCTTTAATGGAACAAATGAAATCTGAAATCTTAAAACAAATTCAAATGACTAAAATTGAAAATTCAAAACAATATAATTTTCCATTTTCCGCTCTTATTTACAATAGGAATTGAATTTCCAAAAAAAATCTAAAGTTTAACCCTCTTAAAAACCAATATATATACACACAAACATCTTCGTCAAACAATTCTAATTGAATAGGGCGTGGCTACTTTCAAACGACGGCCAAAACATCTTTCCACCTCCCTTTTGGATGCACTCTTTCTTGATCCTTCTGAATATGGAAAGACCAATAGTCTTCAAAATCCCCACTTAAATATATAGCTC
>JBFMDZ010000152.1:302-4947 GCA_040753555.1 bacterium | reverse complement strand
ATATGCCCTGTCCTCGTATAGAGGAAGCATTGCTGAAGAGCCACGTTGCGGAAATCCACAAGCACGGTTCTGTGAGGGGCATAAAATAACATATAGGAGGTTATAGAAAATGTCTACTCGACAAAAATATGGACTTTTCATCTAAGAAAAGGTATAAAATTTCATGACGGCACCCTATTTAATGCTTCAGCGGTGAAATTTTCTTTTGAATATCAACCCGAGCAATACCGCGGTCTTTACGCAGTGTTGGAATCAATAAAGACTCCAGATGAAGACACCGTCAAATTTGTTCTAAATAAGCCTTACGCTCCTCTCTTAAGGGATCTAAGTACATCTCCCATAATGAGCCCAACTTCCGTAGATAAAAGTGGAGAATTCAAATCACCCATTGGAACAGGTCCATTTAAGTTCAAGGAGTGGATCAAAGGACAAAAATTTGTGCTACAGAAAAATGGAGATTATTGGCAAGGATCTCCTAAATTGGAAAAAGTAATTTTCAAAGTAATTCCAGATGCATCCACAAGAGCTATAGCATTAGAAGCTGGAGAAATAGACTTAACCGGGCATATGGCTGGTGGAAGTGTATTGTATGTATCAGATATACAGAGGCTGAGAGAAAATCCAAATATAAAAATAGTGGGAAAGTATACGCAACCTTGTGTGAATTGGATTCAGTTCAATACTGAAAAAGAACCATTCAGCAATTTAAATGCGAGAAAAGCTGTTTACTACGCTATTGATATTCAAGCCGCAGTCAATTCCACATTAGGCAAAACAGCAACCCCTTTATTGAAGGGACCTTTCTCAATGCCATGCACCCAACATCTATTAAACCAGAATCTAATGTGGTATATGCACAGCCCAGAGAAGGCAAGAGAACTCTTATCAGAAGCGGGATGGAAAGACACTGATGGAGATGGAATTAAAGAAAGAAATGGGAAAGAACTTAAAGTTACACTTGTGGCCTCTGCGATTTTCTCCCCAGAAATGTTAGAAATCATAGAGATAATACAAGCACAATTAAAAGAGATTGGAATCAATGTAGAATTGCAGAGAGTTGAGTATGGAGCGATGCAAAAAATGTTTGAAAAACAAGAATACGACATGATGACGCAAAGCGGTGTTTGTGGACATGGAGATTTTTCTCTCTGGCTTAATTACTTTTTCCACTCTAAAAGAGGGCCTTATTGTGCATTCAAAAATGAAACGCTAACTACATTGATAGACAAGGTGCATTCAACCGTAAATAATGAGGATCGCCTCAAGGTATTTTACGAGATTCAGGAGATTATGGAGGAGAATGCACCAGGGGTTTTCCTGTATAATGATGCAAATGTCGTTGCTATGAATAAGCGGGTTAAAAATTATGAGATGGAAGGGGGGATACATGGAGCATATTTGAGTCTTTGGAAGGTGGATATCGAGGAATAAAGAGAGGAGATTAAAACCATGAAGATGACTGATGAGTGGAAGGGGAGGTAAGTAAGCTTTCATGTTAAAATTCATCTTAAAACGGCTGCTGTTGATGTTCATCGTCATATTAGGAGCGACAGTGATCACATTTTCTCTAATGTATTTCGCCCCAGGTGACCCTGCCGAGATGATCGCAATAGGTAGGTATGGCGTGCAAGATTTGACGCCGGAGGACATAGAATTAATAAGAAAAGCGGAAGGTCTCGATGCTGTGGCGCTTATCCAGTATTTCAAATGGCTAAACCATGTTTTACACGGTGACCTTGGATGCTCCTTGATAACTGGCGATTCAGTGCGATCAGAAATCTTGGTGAGATTTCCAGCCACATTAAAGCTTGCTATTGCCAGTATGATATTATCTCTCCTAATAGCGATCCCAGTTGGGATTATCTCTGCAACCAAGCAATACTCTTTAATAGATAATCTCAGCATGATAGGAGTATTAATAGGAGTCTCTATGCCCAATTTCTGGCTTGGATTATTACTTATATTGCTTTTTTCATTACATCTTGGTTGGCTTCCTGTCTGCGGTTATGGGGACATCAAACATCTGATACTGCCTGCTATAACACTTGGAACAAGTATGGCAGCTCTTTCAACAAGGCTTACAAGGTCAAGCATGCTGGAGGTTCTCAGGCAGGATTATATCAGGGCAGCGAGAGCAAAGGGGTTGAGTGAGAGGACGGTTATATATAAGCATGCAATAAAGAATGCATTTATTCCCATAGTCACGGTTATGGGGTTGCAGTTTGGGTGGCTGCTTGAGGGTACAGTCATCGTAGAAACAATATTTGCCTGGCCGGGAATAGGTAGACTTTTGGTGGAGTCAATATTCGCTCGAGACTTTGCGATGATCCAAGGTTGTGTAATATTTATTGCTTTCATATTTGTCCTCGTTAACCTGGTAGTTGATCTCTCCTATGTTTGGCTTGATCCAAGGATAAGGTACGAGAAGGAGCGATAAGATGCATGACATCGGAATAAGGATTATTCAAAGTAGTACCCCACTATATGAAGTTTTACGGCAGCTTAAAAAGAATAGAGCAGCTACCAGCAGCCTGGTAATCATCCTTTTTCTTTTATTTATCGCAATGATTGGACCTTTTATCGCTCCCCATGACCCTTTAGAGCAAAATCTGGAAAAACGCCTGCTTGCTCCAAATGGAGAATATCTTCTGGGAACTGATGACTTGGGCAGGTGTATTCTCAGCAGAATAATATACGGTACTAGAATCTCCCTACAGATAGGAATAATAGTAGTTGGAATAGCAGCGGCTATTGGCATAACTCTTGGAGCAGTTGCAGGTTACTATGGTGGGATTGTCGATGAGATAATTATGAGAATGGTGGACATCATGCTTTCCTTTCCTGGAATTATATTAGCGCTGGCAATTGCTGGTGCATTCGGTCCAAGCCTTTTCAATGTCATGCTCGCATTGGCTTTTGTCCACTGGACAGGATATGCGAGATTAATGCGGGGATCAGTACTCTCTGTTAAAGAAAAGGGTTTTATCGAGGCAGCGCATGCCATTGGAGCCAGTAGCGTCCGCATTATGTTCCACCATATATTGCCAAATTGTATGGCACCCGTTATAGTAATGGCAACACTTGGTATGGCTTGTGTAATCCTAGCAGCAGCAGCATTAAGCTTTCTTGGATTGGGGGCACAGCCACCAACACCAGAATGGGGTGCGATGTTAAACAGAGGCCGTGCTTTCATGCGAACTGCACCGCATCTGATGATTTTTCCAGGGCTTATGATAATGGTAACTGTCCTAGCATTCAATCTCTTAGGTGATGGACTTAGAGATGTTCTAGACCCAAGGCTAAAGGGGATGATAAAATGACTGCTCCCCTATTGAGCATACATAACTTAAGGACCTATTTCTTTACAGATACATCCCTACACACAAGCTTTGTTGTCATCCGTTCCAATTCCAAACTCGGAATTTAAACCTTAACTCTGCAAAAAATTAAGTAATAGGTCAGCCACACACTCTTTTTTTCCAATAAAATATTTATTTGCAACGGAACTTCACCACAAAGAACACACCTCGGCATCATTCCTAACTTAAGATTTTTCAAGGGTTTTGCGTTGTTTGTTTAACTTTGAATTTTCCCAAGGAAGAATTGCATGGATTAACATCACAGATGAGACGCTGTGCAATCTCAATTCCCTCAAACATTACGGAAGGATTCAAAAGATATCACAATAAAGAGTATAGCCAATATTTACATATAGCATTAGGCTCATCAGCAGAATTGAAAACGCAATTGATAATAGCAAAGGAATTAGGGTTTATAAAAAATGAGGACAAATCGTTAAGGAATATTTTTGATAAATTAGACCATAGCTTAAAGATGATTTCCTCATTACTAAATAAACTAAAATGACTATGTCCGATGTCCGATATACGAAGTACGATATACGATATACGAGGTACGAAGTACGATATACGAAAAATAAGAAGGTAAAGAAAATAGGAAAAATTGGGATAATAAAATAATTTGACAAAATAATAATTTAGAGGTATTATTTATGTATGGGAATAACAAAGGTAACAGTGGCAGTAAGCAATCCAGGCAATCCGGAACAACGCTGGGAGGATTTGTTTCTTGTGGATACTGGTTCTATTGATTGTATGGTGCCTGGAAATCACTTAAGAGAAATAGGAATTGAGCCAGAAGGTAAGCGAATATACGAATTGGCTGATGGCACAGAGATTTCTATGGATGTAGCTGTAGCTCGCATAGAATTTATGGGTGAGTTTGTAGGAGCGACAGTAATTTTTGGAAAGGATAATGTAGAGCCTATTTTGGGAATGACAGCATTAGAATCCGTTGGGATTGAGGTTGACCCACAAAATCAACGGCTAAAGCGCCTCCCTGCTGTTAGGCTAAAAAATATAAAGAGGGAAATAGGAAGGATTGGAATTGTGAAATAGTATATCGTATATCGTAAATGGAGAAGATAAAGGATTTTAAGGAATTGAAGATTTGGCAGAAAGGCATAGAAATTGTCAAAGATGTCTATGCGATTACAAAGAATTTTCCCAAGGAAGAATTGCATGGATTAACATCACAGATGAGACGCTGTGCAATCTCAATTCCCTCAAACATTACGGAAGGATTCAAAAGATATCACAATAAAGAGTATAGCCAATATTTACAT
>JBFMDZ010000152.1:0-202 GCA_040753555.1 bacterium | reverse complement strand
ATAGCATTAGGCTCATCAGCAGAATTGGAAACGCAATTGATAATAGCAAAGGAATTAGGGTTTATAAAATAATGAGGCTCATCGCGGATTATGGTGCATTAGGATAGGGATAGGGTTTAAAGACACCCATAGAGGAACATCCTTGAATAATCTTTAGCTTCATATACTCCTTATCCCTATAACCATATGCCCTTCTGATAAT
>JBFMDZ010000151.1 GCA_040753555.1 bacterium | reverse complement strand
CCAAAGGTTCATACACCCAAAAGGATAGGGCAATATTTTTTGACTTAAAAAATAATGCTGGACAAAACCTCTCCTCTGGATTATACTTTTACAAAATAAAGGCAGATGATTTCTCTGCCATAAAATCCCTTGTTATAAGGTAAGCTTTTAAGTTTAACTTGCCTTTTTAAGAAACGGCGATATATAATGGGGTTCATGAAAAAGAAAAACAAAAGGCCAAAGGACAAAAAAGGTTTTTGGATAATTATTCTAGGCAATGCCTTATTGGTTCTTGGGTTTTTTCTTTATAAAAATATCCCTTTTTCTATCTGGAAGGTCTTTTTTCTTATCTTTTTAATAAGTACATTTGTCTTTCTTAATGCCCAATGGCTTAATTTAAACAAAGACATTCCAAAGATTGCAACTTGGCTTATTCTTCTTTTCTTAACCTCCCTTTATATTGCTGTTTATTCCTATCTTTCCATTATTCAATACAATGGATTCTTTACAGGACATTTTGATCTAGCATATTTTGATCAGATTATTTGGAATGCTTTTTATGGAAGGTTTTTTGATCCTTCCCTATTGGGTTACAATCTTCTTGGTGAGCATTTTTCTCCTATGCTTTTTATCTTTGTTCCATTTTATGCTTTATGGCAAGACCCAAGAATGCTTCTTATCCTACAAAGCCTATTCCTTGGATTAGGAGCAATCCCTATATTTTTGATTGCAAGGGATAAGCTACAACACAACCTTTTAAGTTTATCATTGTCATTTGTTTATCTTCTCCATCCCTTTCTTACAAGGGTAGTTCTTTTTGAATTTTATGAAATTTGCCTGGCTCCTTTCTTTATCTCTCTTTGCTTCTATTTCCTTCAGAGAAGAAATTGGATTGCCTATTTTGTCTTTTTATTTTTTTCTTTAATGATTAAAGAAGAGATTTCACTTATAGTAATGACTTTTGGTATCTATAGTTTCTTTAAAAAAAGCACAAAGATAGGAGTAACTACATTTTTATTGGGAATATTTTGGGCTTGTCTTTCAGTAGGTATATTGATTCCTAAAATTAGAGCAGCAACTAGCCATGGATTAGAATCCTATAAACATTTTGGAAGATATGGTGCTCTTGGCTTGACTCCTAAAGAGGCTATAAAAAACCTTGTTTTTAAACCTCATAAGACTTTAATAAAGGCACTTTCCCCATATATTGATAAAAAATTAACTAATCTTTTTGCTCTTATTTTTTCTTCTTCTGTTTTTTCTATCATGGGAATTGAAATATTCTTTTTAGTCCTTCCTGTTGTTCTTCTTCACTTTTTATCTTCTTGGGATCCTCAATATCTTTTGACTTGGCAATATCCAGCCTCTATTATTCCTTTTACAGTAATTTCATCTACTTATGGCTTGTCTTTTTTATTAAAAAAATTAAAAAATCAGCACCTTCACTTTGCATTCTTTCCCTATTTCCTATCAATAGCTATTCTTTCAAATTACTTTTTTGGCTTAAGGGCTTTAAATCAAAAAACAGGAACTGTCCACCATGCTTTCTCTTATGATTCTACCAACCATAAAACCTTCCTCTCATTTCCAAAAGAGAATCTAATATATTATTACAAGACAAAAGAAGAAAGAAAGATATTTGGGGTGTTAAAAAAGATAATTCCCAAAGAAAGGTCTCTTTCTGTTAAAGATAACCTCCTTGCCCATTTTTCTCATCAGAAAGCCCCTCTTTATTCTTTTCCTAACATTGAAAAGGCAGATTATATAATTATAAATTCTTATGGCATTGACAAATGGGTAGTGTCTTGGGAAAATCCTGAAGAATACAACAGAGTTTTAGGCAATATTTGGAAACATAGAGAATTTAAACCATTTTTCGCTCTTTCTATAACTGAAGGAGGAATTGGAATTTTTGGAAAAGAGATTTATAGAGAAGAAATAATCAAAAGGGCAGAGGGTTTAGTAAAGTCTAATCCTTCACAGGAGACATATTGTGTATTAGGATCAATATATTTCTATAGCAACAGGCTCAAAGAGGCAAAAGAAAGTATTATGAATGCTTTAAAGCTTGATCCAAATAATCTTTATGCCAAACAGATGCTTGAGGAATGTAAAAAATTTCTTGACAAAAATGAAAAATGATTTTATGCTTAAATTAAGATAAAATGAAGAATTATAAATATTCCCCTTCCTTGAAGGGGTGGCAGGCGAAGCCTGACGGGGTAGGTGGAACTTCGACGAAAACACCCCGTCAAACTTCGTTTGACACCCCTCTAAAAGAGGGAAATAGGAGGTAAGTGAAATGAAAAGACAAATCTTTGCGTCTTTAGTAGTTTTAGGGTTTTTGGCTTTTAAGCCAATTTGGGCAGAGACTTATGTTTATGGGACAATTACTAGCAACACAACATGGGCTTTAGCAAATAGCCCTTATGTTGCAACAGATACTGTAATTGTAGCCAATGGCGTAATTTTAACCATTGAGCCAGAGGTAACTGTAAAGTTTGCCACTGAAACTTCTCTGATTTGCTACGGCACTTTAAATGCTATTGGCAATCCTGCAGGAACGATTACCTTTACTTCAAGCCAAACTACACCTTCTGCAGGAGATTGGAAAGGGATTAAATTTAGTGGAGCAAATGCAAAGGGAACAATAAGTTATTGCAATATAGGCTATGCAAAACAAGGGGTTTATCTTGAAAATGTATCTGGAATTATAATTGTGAACAATTATATTCATGATAATAAAGGTAATGATGGTAGTGGTAGTGTCTATGGTACAATTGGTGAAATTGGAACAGGAATCTATCTTTTAAACTCAAATAATGTTGTTCTGCTGAACAATACCATTTCAAACAATATAGGAGGACAAGGAGGAGCAGGTGGCTACTATGTAGGTTCAGGTAGCTCGGGGGGAATTGGCTGCGGAATATACCTTTCTTCCTCAACAAATAATACAATCTTGGGTAATACAATTTCTCAAAATCAAGGGGGAGGAGGAGGAATAGGAGTAGGTGGTTGGGGTGGCTATCAGCCTCATGGCAAAGGTGGTTCTGGTGGGATTAGTTGTGGAATTTATCTTTCTTCCTCAACAAATAATACAATCTTACAAAACACAATTTCACAAAATCAAGGAGGACAAGGAGGACAAGCCGGTGGTGTAGACCATGGTGGTTCTGGTGGAAGGGGATGTGGAATTTATCTTTTAAGCTCAACAGATAACATAATTCAAGAAAACACAATATCATTAAACACAGGAGGAATAGGTGGCTATGCACCAAGGGGTTCAGGTGGCGAAGGTGGGATTGGTTGTGGAATTTATCTTTCACAATCAACAGACAATACAATATCAGGAAATACAATATCAAATAACCAAGGAGGTCAAGGAGGAACAGGTGTGGCATATGGCAGTGCTGGAGTCGGATATGGAATATATATTGAACCAAATAGTTTAAATAACACAATTACAACCTCAAATACTTATAATGGTGAACCCATTCATTACTATTACAATCAATCGGGAATAACCATTGAGAATCAAAATTTAACTTTAGCTGGTTCTGGCTCAACAAACTTAGGAAGGATTGTTCTTATAAATTGCCAAAACTTTACCATAAGAAACAACACTATTGTAGGAGGAATAGGTCAAAATGGAACAACAGGTCAACCTGGTGGCCATGGTGGTATTGGATGTGGTATATATCTTTCAAATTCAACAAACAATACAATATCAGGAAATACAATATCAAATAACACAGGAGGTCAGGGAGGAAGTGGTGGCTGGAGTGGTTCAGGTGGCCCTGGTGGAATAGGCTGTGGGGTTTATCTTTCTAATTCAACAAACAATACAATATATTCAAACACAATCTCACAAAATCAAGGAGGAATGGGTGGAACAGGTGGCTATTGGGCTTCTGGTGGCCCTGGTGGAATCGGCTGTGGAATTTATCTTTCAAATTCAAGCAATAATACAATCTTGGATAATACAATATCAAACAACATAGGAGGAAATAGAGGAAATCCTGGATATGGAGGAGGATATGGCAGCTATGGTCAAGGTTATGGTATTTATTCTACCTCTAACTCCTTCCCTGAAATCCATTGTAATAATCTTTCAGGCAACAAAAACGGCGACTTAACCAAAGGTTTTGGGGTTTGGCATGATGGAAGCTCAGGAACCATCTCTGCAACCTACAATTGGTGGGGAGCAAATTCAGGGCCATATCATGGAACATCAAACCCATCAGGACAAGGCGATAAGGTATCTGATTGGGTTGATTATTGGCCTTGGACAGCAATTACTTTGGTTAATCCAAATTCAGGTCCAATTGGAACAATAGTTACAATTGAAGGACAAGGGTTTACCACCCAAACCCAAGTTTTTATAGACTTTGGCACACATCCAACCATAGCTGCAAGAGAATCAAGTATAACTGGCACATTTTCCATAACCTTTATGGTGGATACTCAACCTGTTTGCACAAAGGTTATTACGGCTAGAAATGAATATGGAAAGAGTGCTACTACGCTTTTTAAACTTATGAGTGGGATTCTGGGAGTTTCATTAAGCAAAGAAGGTCCATCCTTTGCCCTGTCTCAATCAACGATAACCTATACCCTTTATTATAAAAATACAGGAACAACCGTCCTTTCCAATGTTTTTCTTAAAGACCAATTACCCAATGGAGCTATCCAAACCTTTAGCCTTGGATTGCTAAATCCTAATCAAGAAGGCTCAAAAACCATCAAATATTTCATTCAAGAACAGGGTTCATCCACTATTACAAACTATGCAACCATTACAGGCACATCAGAAGTAAGTTGTGCCGAAGGAGTAGTTACAGCTTATTCTTCCTGCTCAACCCATATTACTTTCATTCCTGAGATTACAAATCTTACGCCTACATCTGGCCCGATTGGCACAATAATTACCATTCAAGGCCAAAACTTTGCCACAAATTCTCTTATTTCCATTGACTTTGGCACACATCTTAC
>JBFMDZ010000150.1 GCA_040753555.1 bacterium | reverse complement strand
CAAATCATTGGACAGATTATACGAATGATTGAGAAAGTGGATAAATGGTTAATTAGACAAAGATGATATTTTCCTTTTCTCTTTTTCTTAAGATTCTCCGTTTCACAAAGAGGGGGTGAATAATTACTTTATTTTTAAATCCTTATGGTATAATTCCATTTACTTCCTCAGATGGAAGGGACCCCATAAGGAAAATTTTTAAATTATGAGGAAGAAGGAGGTGGAAGTATGAAGGCCTACGCAAAACCTAAAGTTACAGACTTAGGGATTGTTAGGGGATGGGGTTTTACTCCAGGTCCAGGATGGGGACGCAGTGGCTGCGGGATGTGTAAGCTAACCTATTTCGGTTAGAAAACAAGCCTCGGAGATCTTCTCCGAGGCCGGCTTTATTTTAAGAATATGGAAAAAATAGCCTATACCAATGTATTGAAAAAGAGAAACTTTTTTCTTTTGTGGTTAGCTTGTGCAATCACATCATTTGGTGATAGCCTTTCTACCATAGCCCTGATTGGTCTTATTGTCTGGTTTACCAAGGGAGCAAAAGAGATAAATATGATGTGGCTAATGCTCTCTCTGCTTATTCCCCAAATAGTATTTGGCCCGATTGCCGGTGTTTTTGTAGATAGATGGAGGAGAAAATGGATAATGATAGCCTCTGATCTCATAAGAGGAATCCTTGTATTCCTTATTATCTTCACCCAGGCAACCTATCAAGTGTTTGTTATTGCATTTCTTGTCTCTTTGGTTGATATATTCTTTTTTCCTGCCCGCTCCTCATTTCTTCCAAATATTGTTGATAAGAAGGAACTAATTGTAGCCAATCCCCTTTTATCTTCAACACAAGAATTTATGAATTTAATCGGCCCTGCGATTGGAGGGGTAATCATAGGGTTTTTTGGAATAAAATCTCTATTCGTGATAGATGCTTTAACATTTCTTCTTTCAGCAACTGCTATTCTTTTCATCTCCATAAAAGAGGAAAGCAAAGAGGAAAAAATGGGAATTAAACCTCTCTTTTTAGAATTAAAGGAAGGGATTGGCTGTATTAAAACCTCTCAAAAGGTTTCCTTTATCTGTTTTGTCTTTGGAGCAATGATGATTGCAGGAGGAGCAATAAACCTTATTCTTCCCATTTTTGTAAGTGAAATTTTACATAAAGGGACAGCTGAATTTGGATTTTTAATGTCTGCCAATGGTTTGGGAATAATTATAGGCTCTTTGCTGGGAGGAAGGCTTGCTCAAAGGATAAATAAAATAAAGCTAATTACCTTTGCGGTTATTCTCTGTGGAATAAATTCTGTTATATTTGCATTAAATCCCCTGTATCTCATTGGTCTTTTTCTATTTGTGATAAATGGCCTCTCCAATGGCTTATGGGAGGTTTCTGCCACAACCCTTCTTCAGGAGGAGACAGATGACAGAAATAGAGGAAAGGTTTTTAGTGTGGTTGGAGCAATTACTGGTTCAACAAACATTTTTTCTTCTGGGATAAGCGGGATTTTAGCAAAAATATTAGGGGTAAAGGTTTTATTTCTTGGAGCGGGATTATTTATGTCAATAGTAGGGATTTTAGGAAAAATAAGGAGGTGATACTATGGCTATGCTGATTTGGGATATTACATCCCGATGTAATTTAAGCTGCATTCATTGTTATAATGCAGAGAAATATGATGGGACAAGGAAGGATATAGGAAGGGAGCTGAACATAGAAGAGGCTAAAGAAGCCATAAACAAATTGCAAGAGGCAGGATTTAAACAATTGCTTTTAATCGGAGGAGAACCACTGATTTACCCCAATCTGATACAATTGGTAGAATTTGCTAAAGACAAAGGGTTGGAGGTAGCAATAACCACAAATGGGACACTTCTTGGGGAAGAAATGGCTCTTACTCTAATCAATTTGGAAATAAAATCCTTAATTGTAAGTATTGACGGAGTAAGTGCTGAAACAAATGACAAGATAAGGGGTAGAGGGGCATTTGAGAAAGCCTGTAAGAACCTAGAGAAATTTACTCAATTAGCTAGAGCAAAAGGAAGCAAAGTTTTAACGGGGATAGGATTTGTGGTTACCAAAAAGAATCTTTTAGAAATTGAGTATTTACCTGAATTTGGCAATTCATTAGGAATTTCAGGGATTGACCTTCAATTTCTAACCCTTGATGGAAGAGCAGCTTGTAATTGGCAAGAGGTAGGCTATACAGTTGAGGAAGGATTGGAGGCTACCGAAAGGATAGTTTTATCTCATAACAATTTTTCAAACTTGGTCGTTCAGGTTGATTGCCGACCCTCATTTACTGATTATATTTGGAAAAAGCATGGAGTGAATTTACCAATGCATCCTTTTGCTATGCGTTGCAAAGGCTCTTCTTATCATTATTATATGAGGGCTGATGGCCAGATGCATCCCTGTGGACCCTGCGATACTAAATTGGCTGACAAAGCAAAAGAAGAAGGGTTATTTAGCTTTCAATCTTTAAATATCAAAGATTCCTCTGTTAGTGAAATTTTAAATTCCCCATATTTTCTTTCATTCTTTAAATATGTAAATGATCCCGAAACCTATGCAACAAATATTACCTGTAGGGATTGCGAGCATAATGCCCTTTGCCGTCCTTGTCCACTTTTAAGGAAATCAGAGGGGACAGGGTTAATTGATGAGTGCGAATGGTCTAAAAGAAAGATAAGAGAGCTTGATAAAGAGATGTTAGTCAAAACCCCAAGAATAAAGAAAGAGACCAGATGGATTAAGCAGGAAGATAGGATTTGGGTATTTGATATGAAGAAATGGGATTTTACGACCTTTGAAGGGATTGGAAATGAGATATGGGATGAGTTTAAAAAGAACCTTCCATTGAATGGGTTGATTGAAGGACTATACCCAATGTATTCAGAGAATGTTGATAAAAGAACATTCAAGAAAGATGTATTGGATTTTATCTACGACATAAAAAATAAAGGCTATATTGAGATGGTATAAATATTGATGCTTAAAAAATTCTGCAAATAAAAGAATGTAAGATATAAAGCAGATTTATCTTAAAAATGTCTTGCGAAGGGTTACAAACTCAGAAAGCCCAAAGATTTTTCCCAAGAAAAGATAAAGAGCAAGGGAAAGGGCTATCCCTCCTCCTACATTAAGGGCTTTATGAAGGCCAATTTTAAGAAAGCAATAAAGAAAAATCCCCATTATAATCCCTGCAATAAGGGATTTTATAAAGGTTTTAAGGACAAGCCTTCCTCCAACAAGACCTATTCTTCTCTTTAAAATAATGGTAAGGATGGAAAGGTTTATCCAGCAGGACATACTTGTTGCAAGGGCTAATCCTCCCTCTTCCAATGGTTTTACAAACAAAAGGTTTAGGATAATATTTAATACCATACAAAACCCTGCTACCTTAAGGGGTGTCTTTGTGTCTCCCAAAGCATAAAAAAATGAAACAACAGGTTTTATACCACAAGAAAAAACAAGGCCAAGTGCATAAAAGAACAAAGCAAGATATGATGAATTTGTTTCAGAATGGGAAAATTCGCCATGCTCAAAAAGGAGGCTAATGATTTCTTTTCCTAATATCATGAAGCCAACCATAACAGGAAGAATTATTACAAACACAAGCCTTGCTGCCCAATTTAGTGTTTTCTTTGCCTCCTCCATATTATTCTCTGCAATAGACCTTGAAATGGATGGAAGGGCTACAATTCCAATGGCTGTCCCAAATAATGCCAAAGGAAGGTCAATGAGCCTATTTGCATAGTATAGGCTTGAAATAGCAGAAGGTCCAATAAGAGAGGCACAAATTGTATCAACGGCAATATTTACCTGATATACAGCAAAGCCAATTAAGCCTGGAAGCATCTTTATCCCTATCTCTTTTACACCTGGGTGTGAAAGGCTAATTATTGGTTTATATCCAAAGCCTTCATTAAATAAAGCTGGAGCTTGAATAAGAACCTGCAAAATTCCACCAATAAGGACAGCAAGGGAAAGACCAAATAGGGGGTTCGTAAGCCTTCCACAGACAAAGAGGATAAAGGCAATAAAACTTATATTAAGCATAACAGGTGCAATGGAGGGAGGACCAAATCTCTCAAGTGAGTTTAAGATTCCCATTATAACAGCAGAGAGGCAGATAAGGGTAAGGTATGGAAATATTATTCGTAATACCAGAGCCATTGAAGGGATAAGCCCAAGATTTATAAAACCTGGGGCAACTATGGAACAAATAATAGGTGCAAATATAATTCCAAAAAAGACAATGAACAATGAGACAATAAGGAGGAGGTTAATAACAATAGATGCAAGCTGATATGCAGATTTTCTTCCATCTTTAAGATACCTTACAAATACAGGGATAAACGAGGATGATAAAGCACCCTCTCCCAAAAGCATCCTTAATGTATTTGGAATAACCCATGCGGCAAAGAAAACACCCCGCAATTCCTTTGAAAAGAAATGGGCAAGGAGGAAATCCCTTACAAAACCCAATACCCTACTTAAAAATATCCCAAAGCTTACAATGCTTGCATGCCTTGTGAATTTCTCATACATTTTTATATTCTAACAAAATACTAGAGGCTGTCAGGTTGCGATAGATTATAGACTGGCAGGGCTACCCCTTCTTTAAATATCTCTCTTATTCTACTCTCTTTTATTTCCACTTTAAATCTTTCTTTAACCAAACTTATTACCTCTTTTGTTGTCCAATATGGTTTTTTCTTTACAATTTCATTGGGATTATTGATTGCCATCTCTACCAATTCCTTTGATATTTTTCTCTCCACCATCTGTGTTTTGATATGCTCTGTTCATTTCCAATCCATTTATATTTTAAGACTATTTTATACAATCCTTTTTCTTAAAGTCAATATTTTCTAAAATTGTAACTATTCAGTATATCGTATTTTATATGTTTGGCTGTTTTAAAATTCATCCATTCTATAATAAATCCCAAATCCCAAGTTCAAATGTCAAAAAAATGTCCAATTTCCAATGTCCAATATC
>JBFMDZ010000149.1 GCA_040753555.1 bacterium | reverse complement strand
CCAAGATCAGACATTCCATATTCACAGACCATCTTCCTTGCAAGCTCTGTTGCCTTTTCAAGGTCATTCTGAGCTCCGGTTGTTATATCAGAAAATACAGCCATACCTCTTTCCACCTTCCACCCAGCAATACAGCCATCCTATCCAAAAGCTCTGTCATCATACTTGTTGGTCTCTTTTGGTTATTAACAAAATTTTTTTATAAAACATTAGCAACCTCCCTAGTTGGTAATATGATGTTATTGTCAATAAAGACTCGGAAAAAATATTCATACTTTTTCACGGGCTCTTATTTTATCAATACCTACAGCCCTATAATTTATTTGAAATTTTGTATTACATTCCAGACATTCACATAGTAAAGTTACCCATTTATTGTCATAATCTTCGTCAAAAGAAGCATATTCATAACTTCCACAATTAGGACATTCAATATCTACAGGTTCTATGTTAGCCATTTTAACACCTCCATTGATTTTTGTTGTTGATTCTCCCAAAATTTTTCTGAAAAAATCAATTTATACCGATTATCTCTTTTCTCCAACCAATTTATTAATGGTGAGGATAGTTCAATTAAAGCCCCTTTCAATTCATCATCGGTTATTTTGTATGTGTTTAGCTCCTACATAAAAAGTATCAATCTTTATAAATCCTAAATTCAAAATCCTAAATCCTAAACAATATCAAAATCCAAATGTTCAAAATCCAAAAACATCGGCCATTGTTTTGGTCATTTGGATTTTGTGCTTTGAATTTGTTTAGAATTTTGTGCTTATGTATTTAGAATTTTCCATATCTTCTTTCCTAACTTTAGGATACATTAAGCATTAGCTAAACACGTACAAAATTCCAAATCAGCCAATGTCTGCATCCAAAAGCCAAATATAGTATCACCTTTAGGGAGAATATAATTTGCAAATTCTTTGGCATAAGCCTCCATTATCTCTTCATAAGATGGAAACTCATAGGTGCCAAACATAGTAACAGGTTGTCTTAATATTGTCTTATTTGTCTGCATTTCCCTCTTCCAATATCTTCTTTATATCCTCTGCCTCAAGGATTTCTTTTTCAATTAGAGAAGATGCTAGCTTATCAAGTCTTGCCCTATTCTCAGAGACTATATTGTATGTCCTTTTGTATGTTGAGGTTACAATCTTCTCAATCTCTTTATCTATCTTTCCTGCAATCTCTTCACTATAATTCTTTTCCTTTAAAAAATCCCTTCCAAGAAATACCTCCTCATGCCTTCTTCCAAAGGTTAAAGGACCAAGATCAGACATTCCATATTCACAGACCATCTTCCTTGCAAGCTCTGTTGCCTTTTCAAGGTCATTCTGAGCTCCGGTTGTTATATCAGAAAATACAGCCTCCTCTGCACACCTTCCACCCAGCAATACAGCCATCCTATCCAAAAGCTCTGCCTTTGTAATGATGTATCTATCTTCTGTGGGAAGCTGAAGGGTATAACCAAGTGCAGATACACCCCTTGGCATAATGGAGATTTTATGAACAGGGTCAGAGCCTGGGATAAAATGGGAAACCAGGGCATGGCCTGCCTCATGACAGGCAACAATCTTTTTCTCCTTCTCAGATATTAGCTTGCTCCTCCTTTCAGGTCCTGCAATAACCCTGTCTATTGATTCCTCAAGCTCCTGCATTGTTATACTTCTTTTTTTTCTCCTTGCCGCAAGTAAGGCTGCCTCATTTATAAGATTAGCAAGGTCAGAACCAACAAATCCAGGGGTTCTCCTTGCCAAAACCTTAAGGTCTATACCCTTTGCTATACGCTTTCCCTTTGCATGAACCTTTAAGATCCCCTCCCTTGCTATAATATCTGGTGCATCAACAACAATATGCCTGTCAAACCTTCCTGGACGAAGAAGGGCTGGGTCTAAGACATCTGGCCTGTTTGTTGCGGCAATAACAATTAAGCCCTCCTGGGTATGAAAGCCATCCATTCCAACCAGCAATTGATTAAGTGTTTGCTCCCTCTCATCATGACCTCCACCAATACCAGCTCCCCTCTGCCTTCCCACCGCATCTATTTCATCAATAAATATGATGCAGGGCGTATGCTTTCTTCCCTGTTCAAACAAATCCCTAACCCTTGCTGCACCAACACCAACAAAGATTTCAACAAAATCAGAGCCAGAAACAGAGAAGAATTTAACGCCAGCCTCTCCAGCAACAGCCTTTGCTAAAAGGGTCTTTCCTGTTCCAGGGGGACCTACAAGCAAAACACCCTTTGGAATCTTTGCCCCCAATTTCTGAAACCTCTTTGGGTCTTTTAAAAACTCAATTATCTCAACCAGCTCCTGCTTTGCCTCCTCAACACCTGCAACATCCTTAAATGTTATAGATTCCTCTGTCTTTGCAAATAGCCTTGCCCTTGACCTTGTAAATGAAAATGGATTCTCTCCACCTGGACCCCTTACATTTCTAAATAAGAGAAACCAGAAGATAAAGATAAAAAAGATTGTTGGAATAACCGTCTGCCAAAAGAAGTTAATAAATGAGTGAAAGGGAGATATATCTTCTCCTTTAAAGCTGACATTGTTTTCCTTAAGAAAGTTTATAAGGTTTTCATCCCTATATGGAATCTGCGTTGTAAATAAAACAACCTTTTTGCCCTGAACGATTTTTCCCTTAATTGAGCTATCAATAATAACTATCTCTTTTATTATTCCCTCCTCTACGAATTTTAAGAAGGTAGAATATGGAATAATTTCTGGTTTTTCTGGAATCTCTATCTTTGTGTTATAAAAAATAAGAGCGATTGTGATAATTCCAATTAGCCATAGAAATATTTTCTTAAGCATAAAAGAATTTTACCTTGTTAAGAGAGGTAAAGTCAAATGCTGGTATGTATGTTTAAATTGGAATTTAGACATTAAGTTTATTTATCATTGGAATTTATTACTGAAGCTCTGTTAAAAGATTATCTAAACACATCCTATAAATGGGATTTGTTGGGTAAAATTTGGATGCTCTTTTTAGAAAAAAAATTGCCTCCTTATTTCTGCCTTTTTTTATAAGAACCCTTGCAATGCAATAGTTATAATAAGGAAAATTTGGATTTTCTTCTATTGCCATTCTATATAGCTTTAAAGAATAATCGGGGTCTTTTTCTTCCTTTAGCCTTCCTAATGTAATAAGCCATTCTGGGTTTTTATTAAGGTTTATTGCATTCTCTAGATTTTTTTCTGCCAATACATATTCGTTTGTAAAGATATAATCCATTGCCTTTTCATAAAGAGAGGCTGCTTTCATCATTTTATAGGAATAAAAACAAAGGTAAATAACGGGAATAATAAGGATAAGAGCAAATAACCTACTTGTCTTTTTTTCATTTTTTTCAAAAGAGAAAAGTATTCCAAGGAAGAAAAAGAAGATAAATGTAATCTCTGGAAGGTATAGGTCAAAATCAACAATAGAATGGAAGAAAAATGCAAAAGAGCCGATATAATAGCCCTCCAAATTTCTATTTTTCCTTGCTATGTTTAACCCCTTTATTGCTATAAATACAAGAAGAAAAATAAAAGCTAAAAGCCCAAATATTCCAAGCTCAACACCTATTTGAAGGTAATTATTATGAGCCATCCTTGTTTCCTCCTCGCTTGCTAGTTTGTATTTAAAATACATTGAGGCAAATGTAGAAATGCCTGTGCCAGCTGGATTATCCCTGATTATTTTAAGACTTGCCCTTGCATATCCAAGCCTTGCAATAAGGGAGCTTGGTGGTGGGATAGAATAATGGATTAAAACAAAGAGGAATAAAAAAAGGGAAAGAATTATTAAAATTCTTTTCCTTCTTAAGATAAAGAATAAAAATAAGGAAAAGAAAAAGGAGATAAATCCTCCCCTTGAGCCTGTAAGATAAAGGGAATATAAGAGCAGAAGAGCAGAAGAGCAGAAGAGCAGAAGATGAAATTTCTTTTTTAAGTTAAATATCAAGGATATAGCCAAAGGAAGGACGAGGACAAGGTATCCTGCAAATGCATTTGGATATATAAATGTTGAAAATACTTTGTTGGAAGCCCTTCCTAGAAATTCATCGGGAAGTTTATAAAATTGGATAAATTCCCTCGTCTGGGCAAGACCAAATAAGGATTGGTATATTCCATAGCAAGAGACAAGAAAGCAGGAAAGAAGGATAGAAATTCTTGCTTTATTTTCAGATGGAGGGTAATGGATAACAAGAAAGTAAAGAAGGAAATAGGAGAGAAAGATAAAGCCTTGTGTGATTGCCTCATTCTTTGAGAATGAATTGAATATTCCTACAATAATAGCAATTGCAAAAAGAAACAAGGGAAGATCAAGGGAAGAAGAATATAAAATTTCTTTTTTTAAAATAATCCTTACAAGACAAAGAAGGAACAAAAGGAATAGGATAATGAGTATAAACCAATTAGACGATGGCCCTGACACCCCTGATGTGAATGGACGAATAAAAACAAGGATAAGGATTATAATTTTTATGAACCTAGGCATCCTGAAATTATATGGATAAAAAATTTTATTGACAAGAAAAAACAAAAAATGATAAAATTTTTAGCATTAAAAAATCGGAGGTGATTTAAAATGAACATAAGACCATTAGGAGATCATATTCTGGTAAAGCCAGAAGAAGAGAAAGAGGTCAAGAAGGGAGGGATAATAATCCCTGATACAGCAAAGGAGAAGCCTCAGGAAGGCATTATCAAGGCTGTTGGGAAAGGGAAAAGGCTTGACGATGGAACAATTGTCCCACTTGAGGTAAAGGCAGGGGATAAGGTTCTATTTGGCAAGTATTCGGGAACAGAGATAAAGATAGACGAGAATAGCTATCTTATTATGAGAGAGGACGATGTCCTCGGAATAATTGAATAAAAGGAGGTAGATAAATAATGGCAAAACAATTAAGCTTTAACGAAGAAGCAAGAAAAGAGATTCAAAAGGGCGTAAATACCTTAGCAGATGCGGTTAAGGTTACATTAGGCCCAAGGGGGAGGAATGTTGTCTTAGACAA
>JBFMDZ010000148.1 GCA_040753555.1 bacterium | reverse complement strand
TTTTTAAAAAGACACTAGTAAAAATTACTAATATGAAGGTTGGCTTTATACAAGTATTTGAAAAATAAGGGTTTTTTTATCCTTTATGTTAAAGTCTCAATTTCTTATTGCTGAAGAATAGTTTTAAATCGCTGAATAGTTATGTTATATTGGCAAATGTCGAACACGAATGGTAATTTCACTAATTGAAATGATGGCGCCGGTTTTGAGGTCATTTCTGCAATGGGTAAGAGCCTCGGCCAATCGTCTATTTACTACCTCTGACCGTTCGTCTTTTAATCGAAACAAAATTATGCTAGGTAATTGTTCTTTGCTCACTGCCAAGAGATAGCCAAAATCCAAGTCCATAGTGAGTAGTATTCGTTTCTCCAAGCGGGCTTTTGTTAAGATTTCTTCGTCAGACAAGCACTGTAATCCTTCTTCGCTAAGATGAACAGTATCATACCCTTGTTGACGTAGCCATGTAACCGTTCGGTTTGAGATACCCATATCAGCGAGAAATCTCATTTAGCTTCTATCAACTCATGAATATAGACTTGTTCATGGGCTAGCCATGAAGCGTATTCTAAAGCCTGCCTAATATCTTCTGGTTCTAAGTCAGGATATTCTTCCAGAATTTCAGCCACAGACTTGCCATGTGCCACCAAGTTCACAATCAAGGAGACAGGTATACGCATTCCACGAATACATGCCTGTCCCGCCATAATGTGCCTGTTGAAAGTAATTCGGTCAAAATCCATAATCTTTTATCCTTTCCTTAATTCTTTGTATTTTACATTATTTGCTGACGAAAAGCAAGAATGAAACTTATCCATATCTTTTTGGCCCTTCTCATATGCCTTGTATGCCTCCCTTAGCTTGTAATCCTTGATATAATTAAACCCAGCCCTTATGCAAAGAATTGTAAATTTTAAATTGCAAATTGCAAATTTTAAATTTTTAAAATCTATTTTCAATGATGAGCCATTTACCGCATTTCCAGTTAAGGGGTCATAGCCAGAGGTGGCGATAGTTCCCTTTCTATGCATTTGCTATATTATTTTATCTCTTGGATTGGAAGCCATTGGGGGCTATACTCAGAAATATTTGGTGTATTGGTTAAGTTTTTAAGTTTGCCATCAAGGGTGAGGGAGTATATATCACTATTTTTTTCATTGGGGGATATTAGGGCAAAGATTATCCTTTTTTCATCTGGAGTCCAGATAGGAAAATCCCATATTTTCCCTTTTAACCCTTTGATAATCTTGTAAATTTTCTTATCTTCTATATTTACTACAGAAATTCCTGGTCCATCTTTATTGTAATCAACAAAAGCAACTTTTTTTCCATCTGAAGACCACATATAAAATCTTTTTGTGTCATCCATTATTTTTTCCAACCTCTTATTTTCTACTTCTATTATATAGGTTGCTAATTTGCCCTTTTCATCCTCTGCATCAAAAACAATATTCTTTCCATCCGGTGACCAGCGAGGAGCCCTTGTTTTACTAAAACCCTCTGCTAATTGCTCTATATTTAATCCATCTGGATTTATTAAATAAAGCTGTGGGTATTCTTCTGTAAAAGTTCCTTGGTCTATCTTCTTTATTATATGTCCATACTTATCTACTAGCGTAAGTTCATTCTTTTCTTCTTTAACAAATTTCCTTTGAAAAATAATCTTTTTTCCATCGGGAGACCAATCTTGCACATAATCATTCAGTGGATTATCTGTCAATCTCCTTAGATTTTTCCCATCAACATCTATTGTATAGACTTCAAAGTTTCCGTCGCAGTCAGAGCTAAAGGCAAGCTTCTTACTATTTGGAGACCAACGAGGGATTATATTGAAGGAATTGCCATCCGTCAATCTTGTTTGGCTACCAGTTTCTGTATCTACTATCCAAATACTTCCCCCTTTTTGTTCTCTTGGATGAGTAATAAATGCGATTTTCCTGCCATCCAAGGAAGCAGATGCAGCCATACTTATTGGAAAGGATATTTTTGTAAGTTCCTTCCTATTTGTTCCATTTAAATTTATTATATAAATCAGGGTTTCTTTTCTATCATAGTCCACCGACAAGAAGGCTATTTTGCCAGGAATAAAGATTTCTTCCTTTTTACACCCTCCTAAGGTCATACATAATGCTATAAACAAGATAATCTTTTTCATTTTTACCTCCATCATTTTACAATATAAATGGGCACTTTTTCAGTGGGCCTAATATATGCTTTCCATTCATAATTTACACACTCAAGTTTAAATTCAAATTTGAGATAATTGGGAGCAATTATTGTCCTATGGTCACCAAACATATTTATATACTCTTTTATTGCTTTATCTAATGCTTGTTTAGCTGCTTGAGATTTAGATGGATCATTTGGATCCAAATTAATGTCATTTCCTGAATAAACATCCGGAGACCAATTTTCGTAATATTTTCTTGCTTGTTCCTTTATCAACCCCTCCATATCCACATATTCCCTTGCATCCTTTGGATTGCCTGTAACAAAGCCTATAACATTCTCCCCTATTGAAAAAGAAAAAGGAGAAGGGGGAAGGTTTAAGAAGATATTATTGTATATCCAATTAACCGCATTTTTTATTGAATACTCAAGCCCAGATCTTGTGGTCATATGCTTTATTGAATTTGTTATATCCCATTTAGTTGTGCTTATATCAGGCTCTTGAATAGTTAGTGTCCAGGTTATCCCATCTGTTTCTATTTTTCCTCCTCCCAATTCTAATGCATCCCGCAATGCCTTCTCTTTTGCCCCTTCACTGTAAAGAAGGTCTTTGGAGGCCTCACTTGTTCCTTGATTGGAACCGATGTCTGCGAATTGAGGCACAATAAGGATATTATAAGCCTCTGTGAGTCTCCCATCCCTCTCCCTCTCCAAAGCCTTAAGCAATAGTTCACCAGCTTCATTTAATACCCCTTGTGTCTTTAAGTTCTTAAGGCTAGCAATGGCACTGGCAAGCTCACGATTAGAAGACCTTTTTGCAATTTCTTTATCTATTCCTTCCAATCCAGCATCATTCTCCTTATTTCCATCATTGGCAACCTTATTCTCTAATCCCACAAGCTGTTGTAAGGTTAAGTCAGCTGGGTTTAGATTTCCCTTGTTATATGCCTTGTAAGCCTGATTTAGCTTGTAATCCTTGATATAATTAAACCCAGCTTTTAATCCTTCATAAATAAAGGGAGATGCACCAGAGATGCCCAAAGACCATCTTTCGTCTTCGGTTAATTCCTTACCAAAGAATATGCCTTCCTTTCCTGAGATGGCGGTAGCTATTTGGTAGCCAGAGATAAGGTAGGATAATTGACCTGCATTTAGCTTCCCTATGCCTGGCTTTCCATAGGAATTAAGGGCATTAATCCCAGCCACAAATCTGCTTGCTCCGTTTATATGCTCCCTTTCCTTTGTGAATGGGTCATCGCCAGAGACGGCAATGTATGAATTACGAAAAGCGTTTGTATAATTTACCACTATGTTTATATTCCTTGATAGGCTTGCTATCTTTCCCTTTCCAAGGTCTACTCCCTTTACACCAGAAAGGCCACCAAATCCTCCCAAGAAACCAAGCCACCTATTTGCCTTAGAAAGCTCTTGACCTGTTATCATATCTATTCCCATAAAGGAAGAGATAAGGGAATATAGCTGACCAACCCCTGGGATAAAGGAAATTATATTAGAGATAAACTGGGTTAGTCTATTTATTTTCTGGACATTCTGGGAGTAATAATTTATCCTTGCAACCCCATTATCAGTGGGAATCTTCTCAAGCTCGGTATCAGGTAGGGTCTGAATATCAGATGTATTGTATCCATAGGCTTGTAAGGTAACACTTCCTGACGGAAAATACCTCTTTGTCCCATCAGAAACAAGCCATAAGGAATCCCCAGAGCCTTTAACCAGCCTTGGTCTTAAACCAATTGGACTTCCTTCCTCAATAGAGGCGAGCTCACTATCGCTAACCTTCTTGGTTGCTAAAAGAAGGGTTTTTTCTTCATTAAGTAATTGTTTCTTCCCATTTTCAATGATATAGTAGGCATCAATTAGTTTTTCACATATCTCTTTTTTCCAACCTTCTCCGTGCTGATTAGAGTGCCTTTCAGTTATGATGCGGTCATATTGCTCATTGCTCTCTACTTGTTTCCATTCCTTTTGTTTAATAATCGTTCCCTCAGGAAGGTTGTCAGATGAGATTTGATTGGTAATATTAGAATCTGTAACCATCTCTTTCTTTCCATTTTTAATGATGTAGTAGGCATCAACTAGCTTTTCATCCCGTACTATTTTTCGATACCACTCATTATAATAATTGTGCCACTTATAATACTCCTCTTTTGTCCGAGAGCGATATTGTTCTTTTTGTTCCTCCCGCGACATTTGTTTCCATATTTTATCTTTAATCACTGTTCCCTCGGGGAAACCCATCTTAGAGAGAAAATTTTCTACTGTAAAATTGCTTGCACTTATTCCCATTTGGTTTAAAATTATATCTTCCAGAATATCTTTATTTACAATCTCCCTTTTTATCCCTAGATTTATCATATAGACCTTACCATCTTGGGATCTAAGCAATGTCTGATTGGGATATTTTATCACAGGAATAGCCTCATCCTCTGGGATTTCCTGTAAAGAAGAAGAATTAACCGAGATAATCTTATCCTCCTTAAATCCCAAAGCCTCAAAGGTTGTTTTATCGGGAATGAGCCTTTTTTCTCCCATTCGCATAAGCCATAGGTTTCCACTTTCATCCTTTAGGATTGTTCCATTTGGGTATTTAACAAGAGGAAGGCTTCCTATTTCAGGGATGTTCACAAGTTCCTCATTAGAAACAGAAATAGCGGTTTTAAAATCATACCTAAACCTTAATGCTCCTGCATCATCATAGTAATTCTCGGTAAAAACTTAAACACATTAAAAATCATCATTTTTTTCTTTTATCTTCTCTATCCTTCTATATTTATAGTGATTTTTGCCTTTCCCTTTGGTTTTTTCTTCTTTGTTTTTTGTAC
>JBFMDZ010000147.1 GCA_040753555.1 bacterium | reverse complement strand
GATATTGGACATTGGAAATTGGACATTTTTTTGACATTTGAACTTGGGATTTGGGATTTATTATAGAATGGATGAATTTTAAAACAGCCAAACATATAAAATACGATATACTGAATAGTTACAAAATTTTTTAGAAAAAGAGGTAAGAAGTTACATTAAGGAATGAAAGCAATCATTGGCATGGGAAGTTGTGGGATTGCCGCAGGCGCAGAGGAGATTTTTGAAATTTTTAAGAAATTTCATCCCTCAAAAACCGGGTGCATTGGACTTTGCTATTTTGAACCATTGGTTGATATTATTGAGGATAATAAAAAGACAACCTATCGCAATGTAACAGGAGAGCTGGCAAGAAAAATCATAAACAAAGAGCGGATTGAAGAATATATTATAGAACCCGATAAGCTCATCTCTTCCCAAAAAAGGATTGTAACCAGAAATTGTGGAAGAATAAACCCAGAGGAAATAGAGGATTATCTTAAGGTTGGTGGATATAGTGCATTAAAAAAGGCAAAGGAAAAAAGCCCTGATGAAATTATTGAAATAGTAACAAAATCTGGCTTAAGGGGTCGTGGTGGGGCTGGATTTCCAACAGGCTTAAAATGGAAATTTACTCGGCAAAACCCTCCTCCCAGGTTTGTTATCTGCAATGCTGATGAGGGAGACCCTGGTGCATTTATGGACAGGGCTGTTTTGGAGAGCGACCCACATTCTGTCCTAGAGGGAATGGCAATTGGTGGTTATGCAATTGGTGCAGAGCTTGGCTATATCTATGTGAGGATGGAATATCCCCTGGCAATAAAGAGGCTTGAGATAGCAATATCACAGGCTTTAGAAAAGGGTCTTTTGGATGGGTTTAAAATAAAGATAAAAGAAGGGGCAGGTGCATTTGTCTGTGGAGAGGAAACAGCTTTAATTGCATCTTGTGAGGGAAAAAGGGGAATGCCAAGGCTTCGTCCCCCATTTCCTGCCCAATCAGGCTTATTTAACCGACCAACCAACATAAACAATGTTGAAACCTGGGCAAATATCCCCTGGATAATTTTGGAAGGAGAGGAAAAATTTGCCTCCTTAGGAACAGAAAAATCCAAAGGGACAAAGGTATTCTGCCTTGCTGGAAAGGTAAAGAACCCTGGGCTTGTTGAGGTTCCTATGGGAATAAGCCTTAAGGATATAATCTTTAAGCTTGGTTGCGGAATAAAAGAAGATAAAAAATTTAAGGCAATCCAGATTGGTGGTCCCTCAGGTGGATGTATTCCAGAGTCTCTTTTGGATACACCGGTTGACTATGATTCCATTACAAAAACAGGGGCAATTATGGGTTCAGGTGGAATGGTTATAATGGATGAGGAAACCTGTATGGTTGATGTGGCAAGGTTTTTCCTTAATTTTGTCCAAGATGAATCCTGTGGAAAATGCACCTTATGCAGAATAGGAACAAGGAGGATGCTTGAAATTCTTACGCGTATTACCAATGGCAAGGGAAAAGAGGAAGATATTAAGCTTTTAGAAGAGCTTGGCCAAACCATAAAATCAGCAAGTTTATGCGGCCTTGGTCAAACCGCACCAAACCCTGTTCTTACAACCCTGAAATACTTTAGGGATGAGTATGAGGCACATATAAAGGATAAGAAATGCCCTGCCAAATCCTGTAAAGCCCTTTTAAAATACTCAATAGATTCTAACCTTTGCACAGGCTGTGGCTTATGTGCTAAAAAATGCCCAAATAATGCAATCTTTGGTGAGAAAAAGAAAGCCCATAAAATAGAGCAAGAAAAATGTCTAAAATGCGGGATATGCTATGATGCCTGCAAGTTTAATGCAATAATTGTAGAATAGAAAGCAACAAAAATTCCTTCTCCTTTACATCTTTGATTTCATAATGTATAATTAAAAAAATAAAGCTTCATTTTGTCTAGCTTGACTTTTTGCCGATAGCGTATAATACGAAATTGTAGCGAATATGGAGGTAAAAGATATGGAGGCGATTCGTCTTAACAAAGTTATTGAGAGGGATGGAGAAATCTTTGTAAGGGGGTTGCCTTGTAAGAAGGGAGAATATGTGGAGATGATTTTGCTGGTTGAATCCTCGGCTATACCTAGGCATCCTTATTTGACAGCCTCTCAGATACTTCATTCTGAACTAATTGGACTCTGGAAGGATCGTAAGGATATTGAGGATAGTTCAGCTTATGCTCGTCAACTCCGTGAACAAGCACAAAGGCGGCGAGGGTAAGTATGATTCTTGTAGATACTGATGTAATGATAGACCTTTTGCGTGAATACCCACCTGCTGTGGCTTGGCTGGATTCCCTCGGTGAAGAGGAAATCATTTTACCTGGATTTGTGGTCATGGAGCTGATTCAAGGCTGTAGAAACAAGACTGAGCAAGAGAAGGTAGAAAAGGAATTGAGAACTTATAGCGTAGTTTGGCCTTCATCAAAGATATGTGATGAGGCGTTGTTTGCGCTTGTCCGTTATCATCTTAGCCACCGGCTTGGAATCCTTGATGCCTTAATTGGTCAAATGGCTGTGGCTTTGAATTTACCTCTATACACTTTCAACCAGAGACATTACGCAGCCATCCCTAAATTGAAAACTGTGCAACCCTATAAGAAGAATCCCTGAAAATAGGATGGCTGAACAACGCTAAACACATACAAATTTTTTAAAAGCCAATGACTAAGACTAAAGGCTAAATTATAACTATGAAAATAACCATAGACAATAAGGTATTAGAGGCAGAAGAAGGTAAGACCATTCTTGAGATTGCAAAAAATAATGGAATTGAAATTCCAACCCTTTGCTTTCTGGAAGGCTTTGAGCCTTATGGAGGATGCCTTCTCTGCATTGTTGAAATAGAAAATATCCCAAGGCTTGTTCCATCCTGTGGAACAAGGGTATCTGAGGGAATGAAGGTTTTTACAGACACGCCAAAGGTAAAAGAGGCAAGAAAATTGTGCCTTGAGCTCCTTCTTTCAGCCCATTGGGGGGATTGTTTAAGCCCTTGTAGGATGAAATGCCCGGCAAATATTGATATTGAGGGATTCATAAGGCTTATTAAGGAGGGAGATTATGAGGCCTCTTACAATCTTATTATGGAAAATTTGCCATTTCCAGCAAGTGTTGGAAGGGTTTGTCCAGCATTTTGTGAGGAGAATTGTAGAAGAAATTTGAAAGAGGGTTCTTTAGTAATAAGAGAGCTTAAGAGGTTTGTTGGGGATTGGGCATTAAAAAGTCAGGAGTCAGAGAGTCAGAGAGTCAGAGAGTCAAATGGAAAGAGGGTGGCGATTGTGGGAGGAGGACCCGCCGGGCTTTCTTGTGCCTACTATCTGGCGAAAGAGGGGTATTCTATAACCATATTTGAGAAAAATGATAAATTGGGTGGGATGATGAGGTATGGGATTCCAGAATACAGGCTTCCTAAGGAAATCCTTGATGCTGAAATAGATAGAATAATTAAGATTGGTGTAGAGATAAAGACAAATACCTGTATTGGAAAGGATGAAATTTCAAGCCTGGATTTTGATGCAATATTCATTGCAATTGGCTGCCAAAAAGATATAAAGCTAGGAATTGCTGGAGAGGAGCTTTCTCTAGTCATTTCTGGGATTAAGCTATTAAAGGATGTAGCAGAAGGGAAAAAGCCAAATCTAGGAAAAAATGTTTGTATAATTGGCGGTGGAAATACAGCCATTGATTGTGCAAGGACAAGTTTAAGGCTTGGTGCAGACAGGGTTTTTATTCTCTACAGGAGGGGAAGGGATGAGATGCCTGCCTCAAAGAAAGAGATAAGCGAGGCAGAAGAAGAGGGGATAAAGATAGAATTTCTGGTTGCTCCCAATAGGGTTTTTGAGGATGGAATTGAATGTATAAAAATGGAGCTTGGCGAACCAGATTCATCGGGAAGAAGAAAGCCAATTCCAATTAAGGCTTCAGAATTTAAGATTAAAGCAAATACAATTATTGCAGCCATTGGCCAAAGGAGTGATGAGGGGTTTTTATTAAGCGATGAGAAAATTTTTAAAGGAGGCGATTGTGTCTCTGGGCCAGCTACGGTTGTTGAGGCAATAGCGGATGGAAAAAAGGGAGCCATTGCAATTATGAATTATCTTAATACAGAAGGCAGAGGGCAGAAGGCAGAAGGAAGAATGTATAATTGTGTAAGAGAGGGGATAAGCTCAGAGGATATTATTGCAGAGGAGCAAATAAGGTATAAAACAAAGGTTGTATCGGTTAGTGCAAGAAAAGAAAACTTCATAGAGATAGAAGGGACGATGGATGAAAAAGATGCAAAGAAAGAGGCTGAAAGGTGTTTAAAGTGTGGATGTGAAAAGCTAGATGATTGCCTTTTAAGAAAATATGCATCAATGTATGATGTTAATCCAGAAAGGGTATCAGGGTTTATAGAAAAAAAGGTTGTTGATACATCAAGCCCTGTTATAAAATATGACCCAAACAAGTGTATTCTATGCTCAAGGTGCATCAGGGTATGCCTTGAAATAAAGAAGCTTGGGATTTTAGGCTTTGTTGGAAGGGGCTATGGAACACAAATTCAGGGAGGTTTTGGAGAAAGCCTACTTAATGCTGGCTGTGATGGCTGTTTGGAATGCGTCCAAACCTGCCCAACAGGTGCATTTGTTAAGAGATATTAAATAGACAACAAAACAACAAAAAAGAGACCTCGGCTATTTCAGAACAAGCACCAATCGTATCGCCCGTCATTCCACCTATCCTTCTTTTTATGTAAAGAAAAAAGAGAATTGGTGGAATAATTGAGGTAAAAAATAGAATAATCCCACCTATTTTGTCTAATAACAAAAAGAAAAGCATTGTAAATAAAAATCCAAAGATAATCCCTTTCTTTTTTCTATATCCAATAAAAGCCTTTCCCGTCCCAGAATTCTTTGGATATGTAGAAAAAAAGCAGCAAAAAACCTGAAAAAACCTTGAAAATATGCACATCAAAATAAGCGATTTCCATAAAGTTTCTACATTTAAAAGAAGAGCAAATTTAAGAAGAAGGAGACAAAATATACCAATTACACCAAAAGAACCAATCCTTGAATCCTTCATTATCTCAAGGGCTTTTTCTTTTGTAGAAGATAAAC
>JBFMDZ010000146.1 GCA_040753555.1 bacterium | reverse complement strand
GAGCCTAAGGAGACAGAGGCTTTAAAGCCAAAAGAGGCTTTGGGGACTCAAGGAAGAACCTTTGAAGAACCAGAGGTAAATCGGGTCTTTAGGGAGATTGAGGAGGATTATGACAAGAAAATGGCTAATCTTTATAAAAATTGGGAAGAAAAATATTATGCTCTTCAAGAGAAAAAAGATTCTTTGAGGCAAAAATTCAGTGGGTATGTAGCTGATGTTGAAGAATCCGAAAAAAGATTAAATAAAGAGCTTCAAAAAGTCGATATGGAAGAATATCAATTACAACTTTGGCTAGATGAGCAGGAAAAATTACTAAGACAAGAGAAAGAACGACGAGAACAAGATATAACAAAAAAATACTACAACTATGCAATGAGGGAGATAATCTTTGCTCCTTGGGGTTCTGGGAAGGGAGAAATTAGACTAGGGGTAAGTGAGGTTTTAATTCAAGGTATGGCGACTGAGACTGTTAGATATGGACCAGACAAGATAGAAGTAGATAAAGAAGGGAGTATTTTTATTGAGGATGCAGAAGATCCAAAAAATAAACGAATCCTTAAATTTGTTAAAGAAAAGAAGAAAGGGAAAGAAAGAGAAGATTATAGATATTCATTTACCATTCCTGTTGAAAGCAAACTAGCGAAGATAATTGCCGAGAAAGACAAAACAACTTATCAGTATGAAGATATTGATAAAACAAAAGGAAAGCCATTTTTGGTGGAGAAAGGGACAAGTAATTTTCAGTGCGAGACTTATAGAATACGAAGATGGTTTAAAGAAGGAGACCCGGGAGACAAAACAGGCTTTAGAATTAAAGATGCCTCAGGTAAACTTTTAGGAGAAGGACACCTGGAACATGAACCGAGTCCTATTGGAAAATTGGGTTTTGATAAAGAAGGAAATGTATATTTTTTGTTAGACGCTACATCTGCAAGAGCTGCAGGTCCTGAAGATTGGCAATTAGAAGTTTATAAATACAGCAAAGAAGGTAGGTTTTTAGCAAAAGTTAAATTATCTGTTGATGAGTTAGACTATACAGGCAGAGGAGGTGGGCAAAAGGAGAGGATAACAATTGATAAAGATGGCAACATCTATCAATTACTACCCAAATCAGATGGGGTTCATATTTATAAATGGGAGATAAAGTAAAATGAAGATACAAACCTTCTTAAAAATATCAGTAGTTGCCCTTTCTTTGCTAACCCAAACTTCTTTATCAGCCTCAAAAGAGATTAAAATTGAAAAATTAACAAATCTTCCTATAACAATTGTAATTGGGAAATTTGAGAAAACTGATATTAGCTTTGATGATCCAAGGAATAAGTTTGTTGCAACTGAAACCTTGAATTTTGAGGAATATCTTAAAGGGGTAGTGTATAAAGAAGTATGGTTAGAGAAAGGATGGGGTATAAATTCACCCCTTGAAGCCTTAAAAGCCCAAGCTGTGGCTGCTAGAACCTATGCCAAGTGTCATATGGGCAAGCATAAAGGGAAAGGCTATGATGTGTGCAATACCGTGCATTGTCAAGTATGGGCACCTGCACCCTCTGGTGGCTATGATCAAAAGATTATAGACGCTGTAAATGACACCGCTGGTCTCGGAGTAACCTATGATGGCTCAATCATAGACTCTACCTTCTTTTCTTCCACAAAGTATTTTGCAGGACATATGTGGTATACAAAGAATTCAGAGATAGCACCTGGTTTTGGAGGAAATTATGCTCATCACCTTAGGAAAACTATATCTCCAGAAGGAGCTGTAGGAGCAGGAGGCCACGGAGCTGGCCTCTCCCAATATGGAGCAAAGGTTTTAGCTGGTAGTGGCACAAGCTACCAAGACATCCTCAAGCACTACTATGGCCCTCTTCCTCCTTATGTTAAGAAGGTAACTGCAACCCAAGGAAATAAGACAAAGTATAACTCTTATTGGGAAGATAAGAACAACGATCCATATAAAGAAATACCAAAAAGGGGTTCTATCACATCCTCCTCCCCTTTTGGAACAAGCACAATCAAAATAACTATAGAATATTCAGAAGAAATGACTGATGATGAAGCAGGAAAGTTATTAGAGCTTTATGTATCTGATGAAGAAGGCAAGGTAAATGTAAAGGTTCCCATAAATTTAGACTCTACCAAGAGAAAAGCTTCGGGAGAGCTTACCGACAAGATGATCAAGGAGAACAAGATGGATGGAACATATACCTTAAGGCTGGTTGGTTATCATAAATATGCAAAAGACTGGCAATTAGATAGCAATCCAGAGACCTTTTGCTATCAAAAGCATAATGCAGATAAACTTATGAATTACGACCCAGGCACAGACACAAACCACAAGATTTACCTTGACACCAACCCACCAAAAATAGTAGAGGTGAGAATTATTCAAGGGAAGAAACAGGTAGATACACAAGGAATTATAACAATAGTTGATACAAAGGTAGTGTATAAAATATTATATGAAAATGGAATACCAAAAACAATTCTCGTTAACAACCCCATCATTGGAGGAGATGAGCTCTTTTTTATAGCCATCTTTGATAAAACCCTTGATATAACAAAACCATTGAAACTCTCTTTCAAATCATTAGAACATACAATTTCTTCTCTCTTCTTTACAACCACAAATTTAAAAAATGACACTTTCTATGGTGAGTTTGTTATTCCAAGGAATTCAGAATACCAGGGAACACATACCCTATCCATCTCAAATGCCTTTGATGAGGCAGGGAATGAATTTGATTCTGACCCAACAACAGAACAAATAGACCCCGATACAAGCAATCAATTCTATGTATTCCTTCCAGATATTGCCTACACACAATGGGTTCCTGTTCCAGATTCAACCCACAAGCAAGGCTCTACTCATTTATTAAACATAGAAAGCAAAGAATCAATAATGCTAACTGGAGGATGGGCCCCCCAATTCTTTCCTGATGGTGAATGGCTTGCTATTTGGGGAAAAGACACATATACAGCAACTAGCGTGGATATATGGAAGATGAGAATAGATGGAACATGCTTACAAAACTTAACAAATAGTCCAAAATCAGAGGAAAATTTTCTGATAGCAAAAGATGGAAAGAAAATAATATTTGCGAGGCAAGAAAGATTTCGTAATAATGATATTTGGAGATTAGAGCTAGAGGGAGGAACACAGACAAACTTAACAAATACAGAGGGTATCTCTGAAAATATGTATGACATCTCACAAGACAAGATTTTGTATTCCTCTCATAGAGACCTCTACATAATGGACATAGATGGAAATAACAAAAGGATGCTTGTTTCTGGAAAAGATGAAAAGGGAGTTGATATATCGATAGATAATGTAAGGTTTTCTCCTGATGGTAGCAAGATATTTTATTCAAGGGAGGTTTTTACCTATATCTATGATAGTGAACACAATGAATGGAAAATAGACTCATATAACACCGAGATATACTCAATAAATGAAAATGGCTCTGACAACAGAAGAATAACCGATACCCCAGAAGAAGATGAGCTTGTAGACGACATCAATGATACAAAGCTTTTGTATACTGTAAGAACCTGGGGGAAAATAAAAATAAAGGATAAAGACCTATACATCTCAAACCTTTATATGGGTGAAATAAGAAACCTAACCCCAAATACACCAGATTCCTTTGAACGCTGTGGAAAATTCCTTCCCGATGGAAGAATAGTATTTATGTCAGATAATGGAAAGGCAAGGGAGAACGATGACCTTTATATAAACTATGACATTTATATAATAAACCCAGATGGAACAAACTTAAGGAGACTAACAACAACTGATCCATATTATAATAATGAATATAGCTCATTTAGACCAATAGGAACACAAACATATGGAAGCCTAAGGGGCAAGGTCTCCTCAGGAACAACAGGGATTAGCGGAGCAATGATAGAGCTAATAAAGGATGAAATAACAATAAGAAGTGCAATGACAGATAAGGATGGAAATTTCATAATAGAAAATGTAAAGGTAGGAGATTATGAAATAAAGGCTAAAGCACCCTATTATGAGATTGAAACCAAGACAGCAAAAATAGAAAAAGAGAGGGAAACATACATAGAATTTATACTAACAGCAATAGGAAATTTGTCTGTTAAGGTAGGCTCAGAAACAGGAACAATAGAGGGAGCAATTGTTAGCGTCATAAAGGATGGGATGGTTATAGGGAAAGGTATGACAGATAAGGATGGAATGTTTAGGATAGAGAATATAAAGGTAGGAACATACAAGGTAAAGGTAGAAATAACAGGCTATTCCATTGAAATTTGGGAACTTACAATAGAAAAAGGCAAGGAAATATTTGTGGAATTTATACTAACAGCAATAGGAGAAACAGGAGGAAAGGTTGTTGTTGTAAAGGATGATGGAATATGGCAGGAGAATGCAGATGGCTCAAACCCAAGAAAGCTATGGGAGGATGGAAGCATAACCGATGTCTGCCTTTCAGAGGATGGGAATAAAATTCTTTATTGTTCAAACAAAGAGGGAAATTATGACATTTACCTTCTTGATATTCCGAGCTTAATGCTAACAATATTTCATAGCCCAGAAGATGAGATATCTGCAAGATTTGCACCAGATGAAAGAATACTATTTGTAAGGGCTGGTTATGATAGCAAGTATATCTGGATAATGGATATGGATGGAAGCAATGAAACAATGATAACACAAGGAGAATACCCAGCTATATCCCCAGATGGAAATAGCATAATCTTCTCCAAACCAGGCTCTGACTATGAGGTATTCATTATGAACAAGGATGGAACAAACATTATGCAATTAACCAACAATGAGGTAGATGACATAGAGCCAAGCTTCTCACCTGATGGAGAAAAAATAGCATATAATTCAGGAGGAAACATCTACACAATGAATAAGGATGGAGGAAACCAAACCAAGGTAATAACAAATGGAACAAATCCAAGCTTCTCTCCAGATGGTAACTCCCTTGCTTTTATATTCAAAAACACCCTCTATACCACAAACCTACAAACTGGTGAGCTAAAGGAAATAGGCCAAGGCATAAAGGCAATATCCTGGTCTTGTGGAAGTGTGGAAAACAAACCCCCGGTTCCCATAATTACCGGAACATTAACTGGCTATGAGGGAGAACCAATAACCCTGGATGGCTCAAGCTCATATGACCCTGATGGAACAATTA
>JBFMDZ010000145.1 GCA_040753555.1 bacterium | reverse complement strand
CTTACAGCTCCTGGGTATTACCCAGCATCCTACCCTTTGGTGTCCGGACTTTCCTCTGGATTCTATCCAGCGACCATCTTGCCTGGCATTTAAAAACTCAAAACTTAAAACGCAAAACTAAAAACTTTGGTTATATTTTTATTAAATCCTTACCTCAATTTTGCATTTTGCATTTTGAGTTTTGCATTTTATAATCTGTTTTTCCACCCTTTTTTGATATAAGCCGAATATCAGAAATTACCATTTCCCTATCAACAGCCTTACACATATCATAAATATTTAAGGCAGATAAAGCACATCCTACCAATGCCTCCATTTCAGGCCCTGTCTTTCCACAAAACCATACTTCTTGTTCTATCCTTATTCCATCCTCTTCAAAGAAAAACCTTACATCGCAACCTTCAATATTTAATGGATGGGAAAGCAATATAATCTCGTCTGTCTTTTTAGCACCCTGAATTCCTCCAATTACAGCAACGCTTAAAACATCGCCCTTTTTTGTCTTTCTTTCCTTTATGAGCTTAAGGGTCTCTTTTTTCATTATAATCTTGCAGGATGCAATAGCTTTGCGAAAGGTTTCTTTTTTTTCTGATATATCAACAATCTTTGGCCTTCCTTTCTTATCAATATGGGAAAACCCTATTTCTTCCATAACAAAAACATGCTTAAGAAATTTCCTGCTAGAGACCTTTTATGAGCCCTTTTTTTATCCTCCTCTTTTTCGGCATTTATCTTTGAAACCTCTTCTTCTTTTTTCTTGAGGGTATCTTCTATTTTTCTATTTAAAGACTCAATTATTCTCTCCTTTTCTTCCTTTGTAATAGCAAGTTTTTCCTTTAAGTCATCCATCTCTTTTAAAACAAGGGCATTTTTTTCACTAATTTCTTCCTTTTGTTTTGAAAGCTCTGCTACCTCATTCTGAAGGGAAAGGATTTTCTGAGATAAGGCAATCTTATCCTTTTCAAGGGCTTCTTCCCTCTCTTTGCTTTGTGTATCCAAAAGAGCTTCCTCCATCTCAGCCATAACAAGGTTTTTTTCGTTTTCCTTGTCTTTTATCCCTTGCTCAAGGCTTTTTTTCTCATCCTCCTTCATTAAAAGCTCATCTGATGCCTCTTTTATCTTTTTGTCCAATTCCCTATTTATCTTAGCAAAATGTTCATTCTCCAAAATAAGCCTTTGCCTTTCTTCTTCTATTCTAATATCTGGCTTAAAAACCACAACCTCCTTTGGCTTTCTTAAAACAAGCATTTTAATTTGCTCATCCTTCATTTTACTTTCTTCAACAAGATTAGCAATCTTTGTAGAATAAGTAGCCCTTTCGGATAAAAGCCTATTCATTCCCTTTTTAAGCTCCTTATTTTCTAAAAGCAGTGCATCTGTTTTTTTCCTTTCAGAGCTTATTTTTGGCTTCTCCAGAAGGAAAAATATCTGCAAGAATAAAGCTATTCCTATGCCAAAAAGGAAAACAACAAGCCATAAAAGATATTTATCCCTCATAAAACCATTATAATAATTTTTGTATTAAAAAGCAATTGTTTTTAAAAATTATAATCCTCCTTCCAGCATTTTTCTTGCCATTATTGCCCTTGGATCCTGTGGATATAAAAGGATAAACCTTTTTAGATATGGTTCTGCCTCTTTGAGTTTTTTCTTTTCAAACAGCAAAGAACCAACATAATAAAGGGAAAGATTGTCATCAGGGATAAATTCCAAAGCCTTTTTAAACCAAAAAAGGGCATCATCCTGCCTTTTCTGGCTAAATCTAATCTGGCCAATGTTTGTATAGGCATCCCTTAAGAATGGCTCAAATTTAATGGCATTTTTATATGCATAAACAGCCTCGTCTCTTCTATCTATTCCAGATGCAACTCCATCCAAATAATATGCACCACCCAAAAAATTCCAGGCAATGCTATCCTCTGGAAAAAGATTAACGGACTTTAAAGCAAAAACAATAGCCTCTTTTGTCCATAAGGGATTGGCTTTCTCCCTTGCCAGGGTAAGGTATGTATTCAAAAGCCCGTCATAGTAATCCTTATAGAATGGATTGAACCTTATTGCCTCCTTATAAATAGGGATAGCCTCAATAAGCCTTTTTGAACTATCATAAGCCTTTGCATGCTTAAATATGCAATCTGCCCTATACATATTTATAATAAAAAGAATACCAAGAAAGGCAATTAAGGATGTAATTCCAAAAATTGGCCATTTGATGAAGGAAAGGTCAATCTTAATATTTCCCTTTTTTTCATTAAGAAGGGATATAAGAAGACCCATAATAACCCACCAGGAGGCATTTATTGGAGGAATCCCAAATGAAAATAGATTGTTTGAATGATGTGCCATCCATGCTCCACCCAATCCTGCAAGGAGAATCCTTTTTTCATCAGATAATTTAGAGCGAATAATAGCGAAAAATAGGGAAAGGTGAAAAAGAAGGTATGAAAAAAGGCCAAGAAACCCTGTGGTTGATGTTATCTGCAAAAGGTCATTATGGGCATTCTGGTTTCTTGAATACTGGCCTTCTACCTCAACATGCTTTAGTGTCCTATACCTCGGATATACAGTCATCATTGTGTCAAGACCACAACCTAGAATTGGATAATCCTTAATTATATTAAGACAGGCTTTCCAGATATGAAGCCTTATTCCTATGGTGGTAACCCCCTCTTTTCCAAAGAGCTGGTCTGTTTTTTTCATTACACCAAATTCCCTTATACTCCTTATAAAAATCCCCCTTCCTGTAAAACCATAAAAGAAAAACAAGGGAAGAAAGAAAAAGCACAAAATAAAAAGGGGCTTTTTGTATTCCTTTAATCCTTTTAATCCAAGTGTAGCTAAAAAAAATAAGATTCCTCCAACCAATCCAACAAATGTTGACCTTTGTCTTATCTGAAAAAAGGACACAAAGAGGAAAGCGACTATAAAAAACAATATACCGATTGAAAGGTATTTTGCACCTTCTGAATTTTTCCTTTTCTTTGCCTCCTTCTTTATAGGGGATTTTTTAAAACCTAAAAGAAAAAGGGAAAAACAAGGAAAGAAAACAAGCATTCCATAATGACCAATCCATCCTATATTCCCAAATGTTGAATAAGAAGCCCTTCCTCCCTCCCATTGGATAAAATCCCATCCTTTAAGCTGTAGGTCATAATAAATCCCAGAGAGCAATCCTCCTATAATAAAGATTTTGACAAAGCCAATTGTTGTATCAACGCAGGAAAGAAATAAGAAAAAGCAAGAGAAATAAGCAAAGAAACAGAAAAATCCAACAGAGCTTTGTAATACTTGAAATCCTATTGTTGGTTGTGGTGGAAAGAAAAGAAGAAGGGCTATACTTAAGGCAATAGATGTATATAGCCTAATTTGCCAATTCTTTGTCCATATACCCTTTTCTCTATCTACAAAATTGGCTACTATAAACAAAAGAAGGGCATAGCAAAGTAAGGTTATTAGCCCTTCCTGAGATTTATATTCGCCGAATATGCTTTGAAGCTTTGATGTTGAGGCAATGGATGAAGCAATATTTACAAGGAGGAAGATAAAGAGAAAAAGGTTAATAATTGTTTTTTTAAATGGTATTTCTTTATAAAAAATAGCCCTTAAACACAAAAGATAAATGATGATAATCGAAAATAAATAGAGAATAATTGTCTTTGAAAGCCCAAAAAGGTCAGAAAGCCTTAAATCAAAATATAATGGCATAAGGAGGACAATAAGCCCAACACAAAGTTTTATAATAGAATCTATGATAAGCATAAGAAACAAAAAATGGTGGTGTTTATATTTTTGACTTTATCCACAAATACAGAATCATATCTCATAATATTTTACCTGTCCATAACTCCTCTAAAAAAGTTTTCCAAGGTAATATCTCTATCCCATTATGCAATCTTTTTTCTTCCTCATTACAAACTATAATGTTTCTTTTAGGGGAATATTCTTTCCGAAAAGCAAGCAAACCGGCTATGTCTTTTTTGTCAATAAGGTTGTTACCTTTTACCTCAAGAGCAATCTCTCCTCCTCCAAGCACAAAATCTATTTCCAAACCAGATTTTGTTCGCCAAAAATTTATTATGAAATCTTTACCAGAATAAGACCTGTAGGCAACAATTTCCATTAGTATAAAATGTTCAAAAGCCTTTTTGAATTCTAAACCTCGTTGTTCGGTAATATGTCTCTTGACCAAATATCCTGCAACGCCAACATCAAACATATAATATTTTGAGGCTTTGGTAATTACCTGACGGGATTGTTTCTTTTTAAACGGTTCAACCCTCACAGCCAATAATGTATCAATAAGGATTTGATAATATTCTTTAACTGTTTTGGCATCAACCCCACATTCGCGAGAAATGTTGGTATAGTTAGTTAACTCACCATGCGAATATCCCAAGGCATCAAAAAATCTTGAAAAAGCAGGGATATTACGCGTCAAACCTTCGGCAAAAACCTCTTCGCGTAAATAATCCTCTACATATGCCTTTAAAGATTTTTTACATTCCTCATAACTCTGTAAATAATGAATAGGTATCAACCCATGATTTAAAGCCCGCAATAAATCTAAATTCTTAATTTCAGAGCTTACAAGCGGAAATAGCTCATACCGCCATGCCCGACCACCCAATAGATTTGCCTGCCCTTTTTTTAGTTTTCTGGCACTTGAACCGCAAAGCACAAACCTTAAATCCTTATTTTCTATAAGCCAATGCACTTCATCTAATATCTTGGGAATTTTTTGGACCTCGTCAAGTATTATTGGTTCTTTAAGAACAGATTCATCCTTTGCCAATAACCACTCGCGTAAAAGTGATGGATTTTTTGTAAGGTTAAAAAATAGATCGCTTTTTAAGAAATCAAAGAATAAGCTGTTGGGAAATTTCTCTTTAAGATATGTGGTCTTACCTGTTTTTCGAGCGCCCCATAAAAATGCGGATTGTCTTTGTGGTAAATCTATATTCAAGATTCTTACAATATTTTCCATTTTTGTAGTCTTCTCCATATTGGTATTACTAATAAGGATTATACTCCATTTTAGTTTAAATGTCAAGATTAATATTCTTCATTCAGAATCTTCCCAGTGCTTGCCAGATAAAAGGAGAGAACAAAGCCTTTATCTCTACCGTAGGGCTTAATCACTTTTTCAACAGAGGCAAACTTAATATTAATTCTCAACTTATGAGCAAAAAATAGAATTTTAAGAATGAAAAAACTAAAAACTTAAAACTAAAAGCGAAAAACCACAATTCAAAACTAAAAACTAAAAGATTAAAACTTAAAGACTATACCTAAT
>JBFMDZ010000144.1 GCA_040753555.1 bacterium | reverse complement strand
ATACTATGAGAGATTTGATAAGTTTAAGGCAGCAGTTCATGAATTCTTTGAGAATTTTGGAAGTTATAAAGGAGAATTAGAGAGCTTACTTGTCAAAAAAATTTCAGATAATAGAGGTTGTTGACACAAAAAAACCAATTTTATTTCAGTATATAAGGTTTTCAAGCCTTTTTACCCTCTCTAAAAGCTTGGGTAATCTTTGGATAAGGCCGTGAAGCCTTTTTTCCTCCCTGTGGTCTTTTGCAGGAAAGCCAGAGACAATTTTTCCTGAAGGTATATCTTTTGTTACACCAGATTTTGCAGCTATAGTTACCTGGCTTCCTATCTTTATATGGTCTGATATTCCAGCCTGTCCAGCTATAACTACATTATCCCCTATAGTTACAGAGCCTGATATGCCAACCTGGGCAACAATGATGCAATTCTTTCCTATAATGCAATTATGGGCAATATGAACCAGATTATCTATTTTTGTTCCGCTTCCTATTATTGTATCCTTTGTTGTTCCCCTGTCAATTGTTGTATTTGCACCTATTTCAACATCGTCTTCTATTACAACACCTCCATTATGTGCCATCTTTATATTCTTTCCATTATCTTGAATATACCCAAAGCCATCAGAGCCAATAACAGCCCCAGGATGGATAATAACATTATTTCCAATTTTTGCATTCATTATAACAGCCCCTGGGTATATAATTGTTCCTTTTCCAATTATAACATTTATTCCAATATAAACATTGGGGTAGATAATTGCAGAATCACCTATCTTTACTCCATCTTCAATAACAACAAAATCGGAAATGGCTACTCTCTTTCCAATCCTGGCAAATTCTTTGATACTTGCCTTTTTGCTTATACCAGAAGGATGTCTTTGTAATGAAAAAATAGAGAGTAATTTAGAGAAGGCAAGCTTTGGATTATCAGTTAAGATAACAGGGATGGATATTCCTTTTTCTATCTCCTTTAGAATAATACAAGATGCCTTTGTATCTACCTTCTTCCCATTAAGGCTAAATGTAATATCTCCCTCTTTTGCATCCTCAATAGAGCTTATTCCTTTTATCTCTATATCTTCGCCAATAAGCTTGCCATCTATGATTTTAGCAATTTCTTTAAGTTTCATTGTTTATGCTAAAAGAAAAACAAGGATTCCTTTAGTAACAGCAAGTTTATTTCTTGCCTGAGGAAATATAATAGAATTTTTTCCTTCGGCTATTTCATCTTCTATCTCCTCTCCCCTATGTATGGGCATACAATGCATAATTGAACAATTTTCTTTTACACGGGATAGGAGGTTCTTATTTATCGTAAAGCCAGAGAAATCCTTAATCCTTTTTTTGCTCTCTTTTTCCTGACCCATACTTGTCCATGTATCCGTATAGATAATCTCTGCATCTAAAACAGCCTTCTTTGGGTCTGTTATTGTTTTTATCGTTGCCCCACTTAATGCACAATATTCCTTTGCCCTCTTTAAAACATCCCTTTTTGGTGCATATCCCTTTGGAAAGCAAAGGGTTATGTTTATTCCCATCATTGAGGCAAGTAATGTCCAGCTTGAAGCAACATTATTACAGCAATCGCCAATAAATGAAAAATTAAGACCTACAATTTTTTCTTTGTGCTTCCAAATTGTCCAAAGGTCTGAAAGGGCCTGACAGGGGTGTTCATCATCAGACAAAGCATTGATAACAGGCACAGTGGCATATTTGGAAAGGGTAAGAAGCTCTGAATGAGAAAATACCCTAGGAATAATACAATCGCCATAGCCAGAAAGAACCCTTGCTATATCCTTTATCTCCTCCCTTGTTCCTAATCCTACCTCATTACCTGTAATAAAAACGCTTCCTCCACCCAAGCCTTTTATTGCAATCTCAAAGGAAAGCCTTGTTCTTAATGATGGCTTTTTAAAGAGAAGGATGGCTGTTTTGTCAGAAAAAGGCTTATAATCTGGCACCTCAATTATTCTATCTGTAAGGTTAAATATGCGCCAGATAGATGCTGGTTCAAGGTCAGAAATGGAAAGAAGGTGTTTCATCTTTTCTTATAATCAGGGCATTCAACTACATTTGGTCTATTTGGATTATTGCAGGCGCCCCTATAGTCATATTTACAGGTATCACACAGAAATCCCCTTTTAAAAAATATCTTTTTTATCCAATCCAGAATCTTCATAATAAAATAATACCATTTTTGATTGAAAATGCCAAGTAAATATAGTAAAATAGCTTTATGAAAATAGGGGTTATATCTGATACACATGGAAACCTTTATTCCTGGAATAAGGCTTATGAAGGATTTTTGGATTGTGATGTTATTATTCATTGTGGCGATATATTAGCACCTGGGCCAAAGAATCCAATACCAGATGGATACAATCCACCTCTATTGGCAGATAAGATAAATGCACTTTCTGTTCCCTTCCTTATTGCAAAAGGGAATTGCGATTCTGATGTTGATAGCATCCTTTTAAATCCTCCCATTCTTCCCTTTGTCTTTCTTCAAGATGGAAAGAAAAGAATAATTGCAAGCCATGGACATTTACCAATTGATCCTTCTCAATTTAAGGCAGATATATTCATTACGGGTCATACCCATATTCCAAGCCTTGAAGAAAAAGGGGAAATAATCTATCTTAATCCAGGAAGCCCATCTGTTCCTTTAAGTAAAGAGAAAATTCCCTCCTATGCCACTATAGATGATAAGATAACAATCTACAACTTAAAGCATGAGGTTATAAAAGAAGGATATATACTGAAATAAAATTGGTTTTTTTGTGTTAATGTTTCTATAACCAAAGAGCAATTGGTTTGAAAATACCAACAAGGAGTGAGGGGTAAAAAGCAATGAAATAAGTGAGAAGTATTTGGTATATCACCCACAAACAATATTCACAAGCCTTCCTGGGACAAGGATTATATCCTTAATCTCTCCCTTAATCTTATTTCTTACTTCCTCCTTTGCCCTTTCTTTTATTTCATCAGGGTTTAAATTAGAAAGAACGGTAATCTTTCCCCTTAATTTTCCATTTATCTGGATTATGATAGTGCTTTCTTTTTCCTTGATTAAGGTTTCATCATAGGCTGGCCATTTTTCATCCTCTATCCTTCCTTCAAAATGCTCCTTCCAAAGATAAGATGAGATATGCGGTGCAAATGGAAAGAGAAGAATAAGGAATGTTTTGAATATATCCTTTGGCAATTCAGCCTCTATTTCATTAAGAAATTCCATAAGATGGGCTATGGCTGTATTAAAATGAAACCTCTCCAGGTCATCTGATACAGCCTTTATTGTCTTGTGTATCAAGGCATAAAATCTTTCTTCTGACCCCCTGACCCCCTGACCCTCTGACCCTCTGACTTTTATTTTATATATTCTATTTAAAAACCTAAAGCATCCCGCTATACCCTTATCATTCCATTCAAGCTCTTTCTCAGGTGGAGCGGCAAATAAAATAAAAAGCCTTATGCTATCTGCTCCATATTCCTCTATAATTTTATCTGGGTCAACCACATTTCCTTTGGATTTTGACATCTTCGCACCATCCTTTATAACCATTCCTTGTGCCAATAAGTTTTTAAATGGCTCATCTATTGAGATAAGCCCTAAATCCTTCATTACCTTACAAAAGAACCTGGCATACAAAAGGTGCAAAATGGCATGCTCAATCCCTCCAATGTATTGGTCTACGCTCATCCAATGGTCTGCTTCCTCCTTCAATACAGGAAGGCTTTCTTCTTTTGAAGAAAGATACCTTAAAAAATACCAGGATGAATCAACAAATGTATCCATTGTATCTGTTTCCCTTTTGGCATTCTCTCCACAATTTGGGCATTTTGTATTTAAAAAATTAGGGATTTCCCAAAGGTTTTGTCCTGGTTTTGTATCAAGAGGAAGCTCTATAGGAAGGTCTTTTTCTTTAACAGGAACAATGCCACATTGGGGACAATAAATAATGGGAATGGGTGTTCCCCAATACCTTTGCCGAGAGACAAGCCAATCCCTGAGCCTGTAATTTATGGTTTTTCTTCCAATATTTTCTTTCTCCATCCAATTCATTATCGCTTCTTTAGCCCTTTCGCTCTCCATCCCATTAAACATCCCCGAATTTACCAAAACCCCCTCTTCCTCATACGCTCTTTCCATTTCCTGACCCTCTGACCCTCTGACCCTCTGACCCTCTGACCCTCTGACTACTTCTTTTACAGGAAGCCCATATTTTTTAGCAAAATCAAAATCCCTCTGGTCATGGCTAGGAACAGCCATAATTGCACCTGTCCCATATTCCATTAAAACATAGTTTGCAATCCAGATTGGAATTCGTTCGCCATTTACGGGATTTATTGCATACAGGTCTGTAAATATCCCCTCTTTTTCCATTTTGTCAGGAGATACCCTTGTCTTTGCCCTCTCTACAAATTCCCTTACCTCCTTTTTGTCTATTTCATCTACCAATGGGTATTGAGGGGCTAATGTTAAATATGTTGCCCCAAAGATTGTATCTGGCCTTGTTGTAAATACAGGGATTGTTTTACCTGTTTTTTCTTCCTTAAAAAATATCTCACATCCTGTGCTCTTTCCAATCCAATTCTTCTGCATAGTAATAACATTCTCTGGCCATTTTCCAAGCAATTTCAAATCCAAAAGAAGCCTTTCTGCATAGGATGTTATCTTAAAAAACCATTGTTCTAAGCTCTTTGTTGTAATAGAAAAATTACATCTCCAGCAGCAACCATTTATAACCTGCTCATTTGCCAAAACAGTCTTGCATTTAGGGCACCAATTTACATCCTCCTTTTTTCTATAAACAAGGCCCTTCTCATAAAATTTTAAAAATAGCCATTGATTCCATTTGTAATAATCGGGATTACAGGTTGCGATCTCTTTATCCCAATTGTATGAAAGCCCAAGCCTTTTAAGCTGGCTTTTCATATAGCTGATATTATCCTTTGTCCATTTAGCAGGGTGTATGCCCTTTTCAATTGCAGCATTTTCAGCCGGTAAGCCAAATGCATCCCATCCCATTGGATAGAGGACATCAAAGCCCACAAGCCTTTTGTATCTTGCTATTGTATCACCTATGCAATAGTTTCTGACATGGCCTATGTGGATTTTTCCAGATGGATAGGGAAACATCTCAAGCAAGTAGAATTTTTCTTTTCCTTTTCTTTTAAGAAGTCGCTGGTTTTCCCAAAATTCCTGAACTTTTTTCTCTATCTCAGAAAAAGGGTATGTCATAAAGAGTCTGGAGTCTGGGAGTCTGGAGTCTGGGAGTCTGGAGTCTGGGAGTCTGGAGTCTGGGAGTCTGGAGTCTGGGAGTCTGGAGTCTGGGAGTCTGGAGTCTGGGAGTCTGGAGTCTGGGAGTCTG
>JBFMDZ010000143.1 GCA_040753555.1 bacterium | reverse complement strand
ATTTAAAGGATTTGTTAGAAATAAGACCCATCTTTCATTATAGGGATAGAAGGGTAGAGACACATATATATTTATGTTTAATGGTACAAGGTATATTGGGATACACAAGGAGAAGGCTAAAAGAAATAGGATGGTTAGGAAAAAGGAATACATTGGAAGGCTTTATTGACGCATTATCTACCATAAAGTTAGGAAAATTCCATATTTTAGAAAAAGAGATATTTCGTGTGCAAAAAGAAAATCCCATCAAGGGGTTGTTAAAGGAGGCATTTAACATTTCTTCCTTTGAATTTACAAGGGATAGGAAGCTATGTAGTATATAATGAAAATTTCTCCCTTGAAAAATCAGGGGTAGACACAAGGCTTCCGTGAAGTTGGGTTCAACATAATTGGTTTATTACGAAAAAAGGCTTAATATCAGACTCTGTTAAGAAAGGGACTAGTGATTCAATAAAAGAGGAGGTTTGCGAAGAAAAATCTCTCTTTCCCTTAAAGAAAAGTAAGAAATTAAGAAGAAAATCAGCCCCTAAGATTATCTCATTTTCAGGAAGAAGTGGATAAAGGATTGCTTTAGTTTTTACAGGTAAATAGCCTTCTAAAGAAACCTCACAAATTACTTCACCAAAAGATTCCTCTATTCCTTCCAGTTTATACTCATAAGTGCTAACTAATGCTGACAAAACCATGTTGTCTGGCATCATCTTTTCAGGAATAAGGGTATGAGGGCTGTGGTAACCAAATTTTCCTACCAGCTCACGGGTTACTAATGTTTGATTTGTTTCAAGACTAATCACATTTAGACCTACATTTACCAATGGAAACTTAGAATAATATTTTTTTTTCATCTTCCTCCAATTCCTAACATAAAAGGAGAAAGTATTGCTTCCTCTTTTTTCGTTGTTTCTTCTAAAAGATAGGGATATTTTCCTTGAAATTTTTGAAGAACCTCTTCTATGTTGTCTCCATAACCAAGCACATCCCCATTTTTTATAACTACAAACCTTTTTGTTATATCTATCTTTCCCTCGCTTTGTAAATATAGAAAGGCATCTTTCTCTTTCAGAAGCCAAGGGGGTATTTTTTGTGTAAGGTTTGCAGAAAATGTTTTTCCTACCCCATCTGAAAAACATTCTTTATTATACCCCTTAGGTGCTGGATAAGCAACAATTACTTTGCCCTCTTTTAACTCCTGGGTAAGTAAGTCTATTCCCAATGCCTGCAACTTTGTTCCCAAGGGGGCTATATAAAAAACCCCAAATTTTTCTTTGAAAAGCTCATCTATTATATCCTTTAAAACATTTTTTACATCAAGAAAATTAGTGGTTGAACAGTTTTTCTTTGAAAAAGAGTTGTCATAATTAGCCCTGTCTATCAACTCCTTGTTCATCCTCCGACTCTTTTCTGCCATTTCAAAGGTAAAGCCAGGCTCTCCTGTAAGCAGAAATGTCCTTTCTGGCTCTGTTTCCTGCAAAATATGATATGAGCGAAGGGGTTCATGGCCTAAAAAAAGAAGAAGTGCCTCTTTATTATTACCATTCTGATTTGAAAGAAGTGGTATATAAAATGTATCAGAGATACCATAGCTTAAATTCTTTCCCATCATTGAGGCATAAACTAAAGGCTCGGTATATAAAATACGGATTTTATTGTCTTTCCCCTTTTCCCTGAGATATTTTAAAAGTAGAAGTAGATGAATTTTGGTAAAGCAGGTAATATCAATGGTAATATATTTTCTATTCAGCTCAAATCCTTTATCTTTTATCCATAAATGAAACACCTCTAGTAACCCATAAGCATCTTTAAGCTCGCATTCTAAAATAGATGGTTTTTCACAAGATACCTTTTTTAATCTACTATATATAAAATTTGTATTAGCCATTCCCTTAAAACTCTCAAGGGTATCTTTATATTGAAAGATAACAGAATTTTTAAATGTAATGGTATCTGTCAACTCAGGTGCTCGACGAGACCTCATTTCAAAGCTTGAGGCCGTTAGGAACAAATCATCTGGTTCGGTTTTACGTATTGGCTCTACCCTAACTATATCTTCCATTATTTCTTTTCTTGTGTTGAGGTTATAAATTCTTCCATTAATGCAATCAAATCATCCGTATTATTCCAGGTGCGATAACGCTCTATCCATAAAGAAACTTTCTGGTCAGCCATTCTTTCTTCCTCAATTCTCATCGTCCAATGAGCCTTTGACATTACTCCTCCTACACCCAATTTGTAAAATTGGAGATGGTCATTATTAGTAGTATCTACAAATATATATTTTGCTAATGAGGCACAAAATATTGGCTTAGTAACCACATTGGCGTCCATAAATGGGGCATTATCCTCATTTATTATTCTATAATTTTTAAAATAGTTCTCAATCTTGGGATAAACTCCCCTCCAAATATCTTTTCTATCTAAAGGATACGAAAGATAAATGGTGTCTTTTTGAATTGGGGGTCGTAGAGAGCTTCCAAACCTTCCTGTTTTTATAAACTCATTGTTTATAAGCTTTTTTTTCTTTTTATCCCACATCCTAATGACTTCATTCTTTATCTCTGATGCCATTTTATCCAATTCTTTGGGTTCAAATCTATAAGGTATAATAGAAAAAAGGAGTATCCATTCAGGCAAATCTTCTATTTTACTCTTGAATTCTTGGTTGAAAATACAAACCACTGGTTTAGCCAGTCCTGCACAGATGCCTAATTCCAACATAACATCAGGTTTAATCTCTGTAAGGTCTACAATAGCAAAATCATAATTTTCTATATGTTTTATGATATTGCTCAAGAGAAATTGGCCTTTCCTAAGGTCTTCTATATCCAAGCATTTAATATTATATCTCAATAGCACATTTTTAATTGCCTCTCTCTGGTCTTTAGAATATGGAGCCAAAGAAGTTGAGAAAAATGCAGATAATTCTTTATTTTCATCTAGTTCTCTCTCTTGCTCTAGTTTCTTTGGAGTTTTATGGAACATTTGAAAGTAAGGCTCAATAAATTCCTGCTCTATAACCAAAGGTTGTTGGTCTTCTTCAAGACCAAGTTCATCTTGTGGAAACAATACCTTGTTAATGTTGAAGCTGGATGGAACCCTCCAAAAGTTATCACTATTTTTGTCAAGAAATCTGAAGAAACCATGAGTAAAGGCTGGCTTTAATTTTTCCCCTACCCCATCTTCTAAAAACTCATCTTCAAAAAGGACTTGCTGGGTCTGAGAGCTCCCAATCTTAATAAGACTTCCCTTAAAATTTTCTTCTTTTATCTTCTTTAATAAAGCTTGGCATAGCTTCTTTATACCTTCTCCTTTCTCTATTCTCTTTATATTCCAGAAAACTTGTTCTTTAGAATATCTCTTGATTACCTTGTCCTGAATCTGGTGTCGGATAGGACAAATCCCATTTGAGAAAACATTCTCTTCATCAGCAACTGAAAACATCTCTGAACAGAGGAGAAGAAGACGCAGAATACTTCCTGAAGATACCTTGCAGATTTTATCAAACCCAGAATAATCACCTTCTATATCGTTTAATAAATATTCAATCCCTCCTGAGAAATCAGACCACCCTTCTTTTTTTTCTTCTATGGCACGGGTCATTATCATTTTATTTGCCATATCCTTAAGCAGTTCCTTATATTTATCTTCATTCTTATTAAGATACTCAACTGAAAGGAGTTTAAAGTCACTGTCAATCTCAAGTGAGGGACCATCTAGGACATTTAGTGTTTCCCATTCATATGGCCTCACAGCCAATTTGGTCCTATAAGGATACCCCCTTTGGAGGATAATGTTTATCACCTTCTGGCATTCTATGGAAGTTGCACTTGATTCGTCAAATAAAAGATACACATAGATGTCTTCACCAAAGATTGATTTATAAACCTTAATAATTTCAGAGCTTACCCTATCTAAAAATGAACTAATCTCAAATAATGGTTTATGCTCATGGACACTTATAGCAAAATAAGGAATACCCTGCTCTATAGCATGCTCTTGTCTCCTGCAGAAATCTTTAATATCCTGAAGGCTTCTATATTTCTCGTTCAATCCAATTGTTATTCCTTCTGCAAACTTATCCATTTTTATTTCATCTCCTTTGCATATGAGCTCAAGTATATTTATAATCTTATCTAATATCTTTATGCACAGATAATGGCCAAACAACCTTTGAAACCAGAATATATCCTCCTCTTTTTTATTTGACCCTTCTTTCTTTAAATGGGGAAAAATGGGGTGAAATATATTTGAAACCTTTGATATATGCAAATAGACACCTATGTACTTTTGACCTTCCAAATAGTCTTCTTTGTAAAACATTGATTCTGAAGAAAGCCGTTTGAGAATCATTGATTTACCTGTTCCTGGGGCACCATAGATAATATGATTGACAGGCTCTCTTACCTCATCCCATACTAGATTACGGACAAAAAAATCAGCCACTTCTGCATCCGTAAAATTTTCAGCCCTATTTATAAAAAATGGATTATACATTTTGTTCGCTCAATCTTAACTTAAACCAAAATCTTTGTTAAAATTATAACATAAGAATCTTCGCTTTGCAAGTTATAGAGAATGAGATAAAAAGCCTTTTCCCTTCAGCCAGGATTTTAAGAATGGATATAGATACGACAAAGAAAAGGGGCTCGCATGAAGAAATTCTTAAAAAATTTGAAGCTGGCAGCGTTGATATTCTGTTGGGAACCCAGATGATTTCAAAGGGGCTTGATTTTCCCAATGTCCTTTTGGTGGGTGTCCTTTCTGCTGATATCTCCCTTTCCCTTCCTGATTTTAGGGCAGGGGAGAAAACCTTTTCTTTACTTACCCAGGTTGCTGGAAGGTCGGGAAGGGGAACAAAGGAGGGAAGGGTAATTATCCAGACATACAACCCAAGTCATTATGCCATTCAAACCGCCATACATCAGAATTATTCCCTATTCTTTCAAGATGAGATAAAATATAGAAATGAGCTTTTCTATCCACCGTTTTCAAGGCTTCTTTCTCTTGTTTTACTTTCTGAGGATGAAAATAAGGCATCTAATGTGGCTTCGGTCCTTTTTGATTGCCTTTCCTCAAATAATAATGAAGATGTAAAAATATTAGGACCAGCCCCCTACTTTATCCCAAAGATAAAGAAGCAATATCGCTTTCAAATTCTCCTTAAAGCAAGGGATTATAAAAAGATGCAAAACCTTCTTGCAAAAGCCCTTTCAAGCTTTAAGCTTCCCTCTGGTGTTGACCTTATTAAGGATATGGATCCGGTGGGGATTGTGTAGGGAAGCCAGATGCCCAGCAATCATTCTATCCATTTAAAAAATTTTCTTGGTATAATTTTGCTTCAACCCAACTTCCCGACAAAATCCTAATTTTGCTTGATTTTTGGGCAAATTTTAGATTTTGTAGTATCTAATATTTCCTAAAATATTTTAAAATTCTTCTTGACAAAATAAAACAAGTAATCTATAAT
>JBFMDZ010000142.1 GCA_040753555.1 bacterium | reverse complement strand
CAGAGGCAATCCCACTTAGGTTATCGGTTATACAGGCTCTTAAATTTACCTGCTTACCTGGGGCAACTATATTGGGTAATGCTTCTAAATTAGTAATCGCAGGTGGGGTATTATCTATATTCACCTCGCCTTTTTTCTGAGGGGGACGATAGTTAAGCGAATTAAGGGCATTTATTACATAGGTATATTTGCCATCAGAGAGAATAACACTACTATTATCCTTTCCATTCCAAACCTCAGATTGTTGGCCACTTGCTCTCTCGGCATCAATAAGATTTCTGACCAAAGCTCCATTAGAATCATAGATGTTTATGGTTATCCTTGCTTGTTCGGGTATGGTGTAGCTGATTGTGGCATTATCAAACGCTCCATCATTGTTGGGAGAAAATATGGAAGGCAAGCAAGAGACAAAGGTGATGTATGTCCCAATATTAAAGGCTTCAAATTTATTGCCGGTTGAATCAACAACATAGAGATTTCCGTCCTTTGCAATTATCCCTTTCTGGGGATGCATCAGCTTCCCTTTGCCCTGACCAGGCTTACCATAGAACTCGATGTAGCCTCCACTTGAAGAAAATTTCTGAACCCTCTGGTTCTCAGTATCTATGACCGAAATATAGCCATCATTATCTACTACAACATCACAGGGCATAAGAAATTCACCCTCTCCCTGTCCCATTTTTCCAAAGCTTAAGATATAGCTACCTTGAGAGCTAAACTTTTGTATTCTATGATTATATGTATCTGCCACATAGATATTGCCTTGATTATCTATATCAATCCCATAGGGATGCCATAGCTTGCCTGTCTGGGTTCCCCATTGGCCAAAGGAATTAGAGCCTGAGAATGAGTTTATAGGATTGCCATCAAGAGAAAATTTGGAAATTCTCTGGTTAAATGAATCACAGACAAGAAAATAGCCATTTCTAAAGTCAATGGCAATATCCCTGGGAAGCAAGAATTGAACAATACCTTCTCCCTCTTGTCCAATTGTCTTTACAAAGCTAATTGTTGTTCCATTATCCTTAAGCTTTTGTATTCTATGATTTCCTGTATCAACCACATAAATATCCCCCTGTGGGGTAACCCCAATACCTTGGGGTTGCATAAACTTGCCCTCTCCCTTACCTACATCACCGTAGACTAAAGGATTTGAGCCATCTAAATTACATCGGACAATCCGACAATTTCCCGTATCAGCAATGTAGAGATAATTACCATTGGTTGCAATGCCATAGGGGTTGTTGAGGTCAAGGCCATAGAGGTTAGTTTTAAGAACCACCAAAGATATGCCCATAAATAAAACCCTAAATAAATTTTGCATAATATTTTTCCTTTGCATTTTAATCTCCTTCTGTAATGAGAGCTTTCATCACAATCCCATATGCCCTAATTTTTTCGGCAAGCTTTTCCTTGCCGTCATTTTTTGCTTTCTCGCTCATAATAGCATATAAAGATTCAATATACTTTACATTGTCAAACCGTGCTTTTCTTCGACGCGTTCCAAAGGTGTAGGATTGGTCAAATGCTTTAGGATGAGCTAATTCAAAAAGCTCTTTCATATATGGATCTTCGTTAAACCATGGCATACTTTTAGAAAGAACCTTTATCATCTGATCGTGCACCTCTTTTTGAACTTTATTTGACTTGTATTGTTGGTAACCAAAAAGGACGGCGATGACGACCCCAATACCCAACAACTTTCTCAACCAAGATCTCTTCTTCTTTTCTTGTTGCTGCTTTGATTTCTGTTCTGATTCAACCTCTGGCTTTATTTCTTGTTCCATCTAATTCCTCCTCTAAACTCATCTTTTCCTTATCCTTCCTTTCATTCCGTAATCCCTAAATGCTTTTCAATTGCTTCTGTTTGTCATTTCTGTAATTTAATGCCAATCCCTTTGGGAATTCTCCATGCCGTAATAACTGCCAAGATAATCCATAGAACATCAAAACCGCTAACCATTGAACCCATACCTTCTATAAAAAAGCGAATAACTTTTTCCGAAAAAATAGACACATTGGACGCAGATGCCGCACCCTGCTCTTTTGCTATTGCTTCTTTCAAGAAATGAAAAAAGGTGATATACTTACCGATGGCAATCCCTAGGATACTCGAAAGAACCGCAATGATCTGAAGGGTAATCCCTTTTTTACCTTTTGAGAATAAGACTACTGCAAATCCACATATTAAACCTATTCCCCAAGCCACATACCCAATCTCATATCCCGTAGCAATAACTATCAACCCCCAAATGACTCCACCTACCATAGCGGCTAAAATACCCCCAACCAATGCAGGTATGATTGAACTCATAGAAAATTGTTCTTCTTCGGCTGCTTTCACAATTTGGGCCTGTATTTTTTCTACCAACTCAGAAGCGGCGGTTTTGTCTACCCCCTTTTCGACTAACTTTTGCGATATGATAGATTTGTCAACTCCAGCTTTCATTTGTTCAATTACGAAAGCATAGAGCTTTTCCAATACCTCTTTTTCTTCTTTTTCCGACAAATTCGTATTCTCTTCCATCATAGATTACCTCCTATGATAATCCGCTCTCAATGAGCAGATAACATTTTAAAATACCTCATTTTATCCCTAAATGTTTCTCAATTGCTTCTGCTTTAATGTAGGGTTCAGCTATGGCGAATGCGTCTTGTTTATTCTCCTTTGCTAAATCCCCTATGTACCACCACCAGTGAGATTCTGGGGTATAAGGAGGCAAATCTTCTTTTTTTAAGCTAAACCCTGGCACTTTTGCTGCTTCATTAGCCAAACTTTTTAGAAGATCATCTGCTTCTGCTAATTTCTCTTTTTCTTCCTTAATTTCAATCCCTTCTCTTTCTAAATACTCAACTAATCTTTGAGCCGAATCCCTAATGTCGCAATCATTTGGGTAATCATCCATAAACATCTCAAAGCCACTTTTTCTTAAAAAAGAAACAGCCACTTCCCAGCTATGCACACAATCCTTTAGTTCTTCTAATGCTTGTTTTTTAATCTCTTCTTTATTTTCTTTCTCAAATCTTTGCCATTTGGTATCTGCTCCCTCTGCTAATTTTTCTATGTCTTCTGCCAATATTTTCTCTTTTCTTAATCTTTGTCTAAACCACTCTAAATTTTCATTAAGAAATAATATATCATTGAGTGAATTATTTTTTAATTTCTGCTTAAGCCACTTTATCCCATCCTTTGCTCTATTTTGATTATCCAAAATATTTCCTATACTTTTCTCATAGTCTAAAAGTTCTTCTTTTTTTTCATAATTAATTATTTTGTTAATTCCTTCTATATATATCTTTATCCAAATTATACATCTCTCACTATCTTCTATTTCTTTTCTCTTCATTTTAACATCGTTTTAAAAGTCGTCTACCTTAAAGGCCCATTGGAAAGCCTTTTCTTCTACATACTTCCATCCTTTAGCAGGTACAAAACAAGTTATAGTCTCTTTAGCATCATTTACTCCTACAAAAACTACTTTCTTACCAACGATCTCTTTCTCATAAAAGAATCCTATTCTATCGCCTATTATATTTCCCTGGTCATCAGCATGCTTATAGATCACCTTCTTACCTTTTTCTATTACATCTTTTGATAATTTTTCATACTCTTCTGGAGACGGCGTCTTTCCAAAAAGTTCATCAAACTCTTTGTTTTCTATCACATGTTTTTGATAATGGCTGTCTAAATTTCCTTTCTTCCAAATCTTACTCGGTTCAATCTTCCCCATTTTCTTCAAGAAATTGCCGCCTTCATCACCATGTTTAACAAAATATTGTCCTAATCTTGACATGCCATCAGGAGTCTTAACCAATTTGGATATTACTGGCATCTCAGTTGAGATGAAGCTCACCAACTTCCATCCATTCTCAAAGCCTGCCTTGTTCTTCAGAATGCTGTGTATCTCTTTGCCAAATCTGGTTGCTATCTCAGAGCCTAATGCCTTTTTAAGATTTTTTATCACTGATAAGACTACATTCTGATTACCCCAACTTAGTGGGAATACATCTAAAATTAGCCCGATAGAAGAGATACCCAGGGTAAACCAATCGATACCTTTGCCGCTGAAGAAATTGTTTAGTTCTATTCCTATATCCCTTGCATCACCATAAACAGGAACAAATGTCCCTCCATAATAAGCTACTTGTTTTACACTTGAATCGCCTTGATGGATATCTAAATGTTCAATATAAGAACTTAACCGTTGCAATCCTCTTGCCTGAGCTTTCTCTACTGCTTTGTGTTCTGGTGCAGACAAAACTCCTTTTACTGGTTCTATCACTTGATAAGCGACTAACCTAAACTCATATATACCAACAGATACATGCTCATTTTTATAATCATACTTCCCATCCCAGAAAATCAAGGGTCTCTCACTTATAAAAGTAGGTGGTGGTTCAGAAATAATCTTGCTATATACTACCTCTCCTTCTATTCCTCTTGTGACATCTACGACTTTAAATTCAATATAGCTAATCTGTCCTTCTTGCTGGTACTCAATAATCACTGGTTGTGGATCCTTAGTATTAGTATAATATGTTCCAGGTTCATATCCATTTATTGACACAATCTTTATCTTCACAGGATGAGGAGTTACATCGATTGAACTAGAAGGACTCTCATTCTGAGATTCATCTACTGCTCTAACTTCGTAATGATAAGATATTTCATTTGTAAGCCCAAAGTCTTCATATATGGCCTGTAATATAGGAATTGGAGTTAGTTTTGTTCCATCCCGATAAATATTATACCCAGCAATATCGGATTCTGGATTACCCCGCCAGACTAATGTAATCTCTTTATCCCTTCCATAAGCTGCCAAGCCTTTTGGTACAGAGGGCGGTAAATCAGTTACTGTCGGCATAGCTTGAACGATATTTGAATCAAGGCTCTCTATCCCTTCATAGCTTTCTGCCCTTATCTTGTAATAATAAGTTGTGCCATTGGTTACTCTGTAGTCAGTAAAGGAGTTTATGGCGGTATAGTCTATTTTTTCATAGTCAGCTGTATTTATCCCTGGTTTGCGGTAGAGGTTCCATCGGTAGACATCCCAAGCATAATCCCACCTTAAGGAGACATAGCCATCGGAGGCTAGTGCTGATAGATTTGTGGGTGTATTTGGCTTTCTTGTATCCTTTGGGATTCCCTCTGCACGGTTAGAAAGGCTGCTTTCGTTGCCAGAGGTATCTATTGCCAATACCTTGTAATAATACCTTATCCCTTTTGTTAAGTGATGAGCTTGAAGGCTATTGCTTGTTGGCTGGTAATAGTAATCATATGTTTCTTTTGATACATTAGGTGAGGTGGATTCATAGACACGATAATAGGCTATTGCTACATTATCTGTTGATGCTGTCCAGGTTAAGTCAAGATGTGTGCCATCGTCATTGCCAGGATTAACAACATTAAGATTGGCTGGCGGAGAAGGGGGTGTAATATCAGAAGGGGCAAGGGGAACAGCACTTACCTTATCTGAAGAAAGGCTTTCATTACCAGAATAATCGGTTGCGGTTATAATAA
>JBFMDZ010000141.1 GCA_040753555.1 bacterium | reverse complement strand
GTGATGTATTTAATGATTGGTAGATTGGCCAGGTATTTGCTGTAAAGGTAGAGTTTGTTATAGTTATAGACCCTTGGTTTATCCATATCCCATAATTAGAGCTTGAACCAATAAGGCAATTGTTTAAGGTTAATATGCCTTCAACATAGAGGTTTGAAGCCTTGGCATAATGGGGGTATCCACCATAGAGGATGTTTGTGTAATTAAGATTAGCATAGCCATAAACCTCAATGCCTCTCCAATAGCCCTTTTGTTGGGAATAGCCAGTAAATACAACCGGGGAATTGAGAGAGCCATATGTGTTTAGTGTTCCAGAGATAGTAAATAGCCTTCCATTGTTAAACCTTACCTCAACCCCTCTCTCTACATAAAGCTCCTTGTCCAAAGGCACATTTATATCCCCCTCCACGAGATAAGGGCTATTCCCCTCTGTCCATGTGCCAGAAACATCGCCACTTACCGTTTCTGTAGCCCCTCCATTTCTCACCAACCAAAACCCAAATACTAAAAACAAAACAAACCTTTTCATTCCTTCATCACCTCATTAGGATTTAAAACCCATAACCCTTGCTGATTTCTTTATCCAACAATAAAAACGCCTTAAGCAAGCCTAAATTTTGCTTTAACCCAGGTCTTTCTTGGATGTAAAGGCTTGCCATTACCTCTTTAGCCCTTAAAAGCTCCTTTAATTTCCTTTTATCCTTCAAGCATTCAATAGTAATGTATAAAAGCTCAAAAGCCCTTTCATAGCAAAGTTTTACCTCGCTAAAATCCCCTTTCTCTATCCAATTATTCGCCCTCTGTATTTCACTTACAATCATAAGAACCTGCTTATAAAAGGGGAAACCAGACCACTTTTTTGAGGTTAAATCCTTATGATACTTAAGATTCATAGTCTATTAGCTCCTCGGTAATCTTTCTTATCCTTTCCCTTATCCCTCTATCCTTTATCTCCATAGAATAATTGTTCTGATGGGGACGAATATTGATCAAGGCGGTATATTCTATAAAATCTTCTTTCTCCTTGAAAGGATACAGATTTATCCCCCATATATCCTCTTGCCTTGACCCATTCTCCAAAAGGTATCCTTCCAGGTCTGCATGCAACTCTCCATCAATACACATAACACAATTTTCCAAATCCACCACCGCCTTTATCAATGTCTTGAAATAATTTAAATATTTCTCTCTTAACCTACCCTTGGTAATCCTTTCTCTTATAATCTCCATCCCTCATTACCTCTATGAACTATCCACTATGAACTCCTTTACCTTTTCAATAAACCTAGGATACAATTCCTCTCCATTTTTAATGAAATCCTTAATTCGCATCCAGTTAATATCCAGATATTCATGAACCACGATATTCCTTAAAGCGGCAAAACTAGAAAGCCTTTTGGCAAATTCTTCCTCAAAATAAAAAAGCCCAAATTGCTCTAATGTCTCTTTATACGCATTAGGAAGCCTTTTCTTTTCAGAGGCCAATATAATCTTTGCAATATCTAAAGAGGCCATTACTATATTCTCAATCCAGCGTTCTACATCCCTCCTTTTTGAACGATCATTGCTATATTCTTCCCAGGTAAATCCCTTAAATTTCTCAATATCCCCAAATTCATTCTCTAAAAAAATTAATGTTTCAATAAGAATTGCCTTGTTTTCTTGGGTTAAAGAAGCTGATGCCTCTCTTATTCTAAAGAAATCAGAGACAAAATTCCAATAATCAATCGCCTCATAGCTTGTTTTGCAAAGAAGCCTTAAGTAAAGCTTTTTATCATCAATCTTCAAGGGAACCCCTGAATTTAAAACAGAAAATACCAAAGATGGACGAGCCCGATTTAAAACCAAAAGGTCAACATCATCTGTCTTTAAAATATCAACCAAATCGCCCCACATCCCTTTTTCATCGGGATAATCTCTTTCTGTTTCTAGCTCCATATATGTATATGGCTTAAAATAAACCCCAATATCCCAATCAGAAACCCTCCTTGATAATCCTTTTGCTTGAGAGCCAAAAAGAAAGGCAAGAACTACATTCTCTTTCTTCTCAAAATACCCCTTTAATCGCGAAATCATTTTATTGTTCATTATCATTAACCGTATCTATTCAGTTCTATTTTTGACAGGATGAACAGGATTAACGGGATTGGGTTTATCCTGTTGTGGCAGTTCCCTCACTTTTCGCTTTACTTCAACCTTCTTTTCTCCAAAATTAATAACCAAACCAACATCCTTATGAGTGGCAGTCAAATAGTTCACCAATTGTAATTCATGTGCAATGGCAATCCGTCGAACAGATTTTAATTCCAAAATTACCACATCTTCTACGATAATATCTGCCTCAAACTCTCCGACAATCTCTCCATCATAGAATACTTTAATAGGCTTTTGCGATTCCGCCTTCAACCCGACTCTTTTCAATTCAATTAGTAAACATTTCTCATAAACTGATTCTAAGAACCCAAATCCCATGGTATTATAGACACGATAAGCACAGCCAATAATTTTCTTCGTCAATTCCTTATATTTTAACATCCTGTCCATCTTGTAAATCCTGTCAAAAGACCTGAATAGTTACAATTTGTAATCATTTAATTATTCCAATTTTCCCTATTTTCTTCTTTCCCTCCCAATCCTCACCAACCCAGAGATAAACCCCTGATGATAAGCCCAGCTTGTTTGGATAAATAACAACCTTACCATCCTCAGGAACAATCTCGCGAAAGATTCTTTCTCCAGAGATATTATAAATATCCAAGAATGATTCCTTTAAAAGGTTTTCAAAACATATTCCATTCTTTCTATGCTTATGCAAAACCCAGGGGTTTGGATAGCAAAATGCCTTTTTTTCAACAAAAGAAGCTGGATTTCCAAGCAATGTCCAGGTTGAAAGATGGGGTGTTTCAACAATTATCTTTCCATCCTCTGTTTTTTGATTTTCTGCCAAATTCCAACCCTGATTCTCCCAGTAATATGCCTTGATGCTTTCAGGAACAAACCCGGTAGCATCAAAGGAAAATGTCAAGGTAAAGCTTGCCTTAAGGTCAAGGGGAATAGGAGAAAGCTCATAGATTGCCCCAAGATAATTTTCTTTGGGATAATTGGCAAAATCGCCAATTTTTACCTTTACATAACCCTCAGCATTCTTTAAAGATAAGGATAAAGAACCGAACAAGAAATTTTCTATTTTTGGATATACAATGATTGTCTTTGTTCCCTTAAAGTATCCATCAGAGGCGCTTAAGGTATGCGTGCCTTGGGTAAAAGAGAGAGAATCTGTAATATAATTCCCAATATTCCTTAAAGACAAAACACTAAACCCTTCACCCGAAAGGGATACCATTCCAAAGAAGCTTACCGGGTCTTCTTTCCTTATCCCCCTAATTCTTACATCTACCGGAATATCCTCAACCCATTCATCGGGTATAAAAATCCTAAACCCAGTAAGATCAGGAAAGCTTAGGAAGAAATCCTCCTCTGAGATACCCAATAGCTCATCATCCTTGAATACACCCACCACCAGGCTATGCCTTCCCGAATATCCTGAAGAGAAGAATCCCTTAATCGGATAAGCGATCTCCCGCATCTCAAGGAAAACTATATCCTTCCCAAGTAGGGAAAATCCATTCATTGTATCCTTAAGCCAATAGGATATAGAGTAGCTTCCCGGATATGAGGGCAAAAGACGAACATTTGCCACAAATCCCTCATCCTGAATATAGCTTCCTTTATCCATCTCTATTCCAAGCATAACCACCTCATATCCTTTTACATCAAAGGGAAGCTTCCCCGATTTTGTATTGCTCTCCCAGGTTATATAGTATGTTCCCGATTTCATATTTGGGGGAAGGAAAAAGGAAGCCGTTCCTTTAAGAAGGTGATTAAAATGGAAGTAAGGTGGGCTTCCTGGTGTGAAAAGCGTGAGGCTTCCTTCCCCCTCAATTTCCATTAAAACAAGCTCTCCGGGAGCAAATACATCCTTTAAAAGCCTTATTGCGACATCTTCTTGTTTTCTTAGATAAACAGAATCAAGCCAAAGACCCCTTCCTGTCTTGGTATATATCCCAAAGAATATCTTCTTATCAAATAAAGGATGAAATGAAAAGATAGAGCTATGGCTTCCTTTGCTTGCCAATTCAAATTCATCAATTTTTTCCTCTCCAGCTAACCTGAATATTGTGCTAAGGCTTCCGGTAAGCCCATTTTTATTATTTATGGTTATGGTGAGGGTTGCAATATCTCCCTCATTATACCATTTTCTATCAAGGCTAGTTTCTACCCCAATTTCCCATCCTTTAAGATATAGAGGAAAGGAATGCAATTCATCAATCCTTAAATACCCAGTATATGTTCCTGCAGCAAGGTCATCGTCTATGAAAAAGGCAAATTCTAAGGTACAAGAAGAGCCCCTTTCCAGAAATACCCCCCTTTTTTCTGAAAATTCAAGGAAGGAAAAGAAAATATCTTTCTTTCCCGAAGTCCATCCCCGATTGTTTATAACAAATGTAATTGTGCCAAATCCTCCAATATTTAATTGTGTATAGGTTGCTTTTTCTATCTCAAACCTTGGGCTAAATGAGAATTCCTCCTCTTTTTCATCTACTTTATTTCCCAGATAAAGAATAGAGGCATTGATAATGTGGGTTCCCTCAAAAGGAAGGATGGGAATCTTTATCGTAGAGGTAGCCAGCTTCTCAATGCTAATCTCGGTTGATGTTGAGATAAAGCTTGAAACAATAGATAATTGGCCTAAAAATCCATTTACACCTGTATTTTCAACCTCTACACATAATGTCTTCTCCTGCTCATCAAGGAAAATATCCCCAATCCTTGCAGTATTTTCTTTGGCTACATTGAGTGGTATTTGCACCTTTTCCCTAAAGAAGCTTGAGCCAATCTTGTATTCGCCAATTGTAATCCCCTCATAGTGGAGTATCCCCTCTATCTTTTCATTAGGCTTAATATATACCTCTATCTTATTTTCCTTATTTGCGTTTTGCGTTTTGCGTTTTAAGTTTTTAGTTTTTATCGTTATGTATCCCGTTGCTGTAGAGAGCTTTCCATCCTTTAATAAAGAAAATTCAAGCTCAAAGGTTGATGAGAGGGAACCATTATTCTCAATTGTAAATGGAATCTCAACCCATCCCTCTTTATAGACAGCATCTGGTTTTAGCTCTACATTAACCTTTTCTCCAAATACAATGTAAAATGTTATTATAGCCACATAATCTCCTGTTATTGTTAATGTAAATGTTGCATCATTTGTAATTGAAAATGCCTCTTGAATTATTGCCTCATTGCCTGGATTAAGTAGATATTCATAATCTCCAGTAAGTCTACAAAAAAGGTGCAGAGGACGCAGAGTTGGATTCTTTAGCCTTATCCTCAATGTATTTGTCCCTTTTCCAACCAGGCTTTCAGAAAGAAGGGAAATATCTAATCTTGACTCTTCTACAATGACATACTCCCTTATCCCAATGTCTTGGAGATAGCCTTCAATATAGAATGATTGTGTTCCTTGGAAGGTAAAGGTAAATGTTTGGGTTGAGTTTGGCTCAATTTGCAAGGTTTCCTGGTAAGGTGGAA